>JAIFKL010000146.1 GCA_020049595.1 Desulfobacteraceae bacterium | reverse complement strand
GCAGAACTGTCGGCGCCGGCGTGGTCAGCGATATTATCGAATAAGTAACGGCAGATAAACGATTTGAAAAATCGTTTTACAGATAAACGATTGAAATAAACGATTGAAATAAACGATTTGAAAAATCGTTTTACAGATAACGATACGGATAAACGATTTGAAAAATCGTTTTACAGAAATTCAGACTTAAATTGCAGCAATGACAGGAATATATGAGAATTATTATCACACTTGCGTGTACGGAATGTAAGGAAAGAAACTACACGACAACAAAGAACAAACGCACAACTCCGGATAAGCTGGAATTTAAAAAGTATTGCAGCACTTGCAGAAAACATACCCCTCATAAGGAAACAAAGTAGTTTTTCGAATCTGAAAATCCGGGGAAAATACGGGAGCAAAGCTTTTGAATACTGTCAGTTAATCAGATCAGGCGGCTGATGTTGCAATACCCGGAAGATACACACAAAAGCGGTTACACAGGCCAGTAGCTCTAATGGCAGAGCGCCGGACTCCAAATCCGGGTGCTGGGGGTTCGAGTCCCTCCTGGCCTGCCATTTTTTTTGCGGGAAACGCAATTTGACTGTTTCCTATCCGAAGCTCAAAGCATAAACGGACTGGAGGAGATGGCGGAAATTTTTTATCTCCTTAAACAGTCTGTTTTCAACTTTGGGCTTTCGATATTTTAGGAGCTTTAATGGGACGGTTACTGAAAAAGAAAATTCCGACCGGAAAAAAGAAAAAACCGGACGATGAGAAAAACAGCAGTTTATCCCCCGTAAAATCTTCCGGCGCGGGCAGATCGGCAACGGGTATGCAGCAGAAAAAATCCCCGAGCGGGACCGCTCTCCCCAAAACAGGCGTCCGTGCATATATCGGCAAAGCCTCGCAGTTTTTGAGAGAGGTAAAAGCGGAACTGAAAAAGGTGACATGGCCCTCCCGCAAACAGACAGTCGGTTCCACAGTGGTCGTCATCATTGTGGTGATGGTCATCGCCTTTTTTCTCGGCATAGTTGATATCGGACTGTCAACCGTGGTACGGACTGTTCTTCAATAGAATCATACAGAATAAGATTTGACACCTTATCGGGAGAAGATCATGGCGCTTAAATGGTATGTCGTCCATGTTTATTCAGGATTTGAAAGCAAGGTCAAAAAATCCCTTGAAGAGCGGGTTGCAATATCCCGGAGTCAGGAAAAATTCGGTGAAATCCTGGTGCCGACCGAACAGGTTGTCGAACTTGTCAAAGGGAAAAGAAAAACCTCCTCCCGCAAATTCTATCCGGGATATATAATGATTCAGATGGAACTGAATGAAGAAACATGGCATATTGTAAACGATACGGATAAAGTCAGCGGATTTCTCGGGGGAAGAGAAAAGCCGGTTCCTCTTTCTGACAAAGAAGCCGAAGAAATTTTAGCCCGCATGAAGATGGGAGAGGCAAAGCCCCAGCCCAAACACTTTTTCGAAGCCGGAGATGACATTCGTGTGACAGACGGGCCTTTTACAAATTTCAACGGCACGGTGGAAGAAGTGAATGCCGAAAAAGGCAAAATAAAGGTTCTGGTCAGCATATTCGGCAGGGCAACGCCGGTGGAATTAGATTTTGTACAGGTTACAAAAATATAGTGACAATTGACAATTCTCAATTCTCAATTTCAAAGAGGTAATATGGCAAAAAAAGTGATCGCTCAGATAAAACTGCAGGTGGCGGCGGGCAAAGCAAATCCCTCTCCGCCGATAGGACCCGCCCTGGGCCAGCACGGCGTAAACATAATGGATTTCTGCAAAACCTTCAATGCGAGGACCGCAAACGATGAAGGAATGATTATTCCGGTTGTTATCACCGTCTATCAGGATAAGTCATTTACATTTATCACCAAAACGCCCCCGGCATCCGTACTTCTGAAAAAAACGGCGGAAATTGCCAAAGGCGCAAGCAATCCCAAACGCGATACCGCAGGCAGGATCACCCGGGCGCAGTTGGACGCGATTGCCAGGCAGAAAATGGTTGATCTCAATGCCTATACGCCGGAGGCGGCCTGCAAAATCATTGCAGGCACGGCGCGCAGTATGGGAATCGAAATCGTTGAAAATTAAGGCATAAAAACGATTCAGAGGAAAAAAATGGCAAAGCACGGTAAAAAATATAAGAACGCCAAAGAAAAAATAAATCCGGAAAAACGCTACGAGCTTGGCGAAGCAGTGAAAACAGTCACAGAGCTGGCCTGCGCCAAATTCGACGAGACCGTTGAAGCCGCGCTGCGGCTCGGTGTGGATCCCAGACATGCGGATCAGATGGTTAGGGGAACAGTTGTGCTGCCCCACGGTATCGGAAAAACTGTCAGAGTTCTGGTGTTTGCAAAGGGAGAAAAAGAAAAAGAGGCGCGGGATGCCGGTGCCGATTTTGTCGGAAATGACGAACTCATCGAACAGATAAAAGGCGGCTGGACCGAGTTTGACAAAGCCGTTGCCACGCCGGATATGATGGGTACTGTGGGAAAAATCGGAAAAATTCTCGGACCCCGGGGACTGATGCCCAACGCCAAAACCGGAACCGTCACTTTTGATATTGCAAGAGCCGTTACGGAACTCAAAGCCGGCAAAATAGATTTCAGGGTTGAAAAAGCCGGTATTGTTCAGGCGCCGATGGGCAAAATTTCTTTCGGACCGGAAAAACTGATGCAGAACATCTCTGCTTTTTTAGAAATGATTATGCGCCTGAAACCCTCGTCAAGCAAAGGCATCTATATGAAAACCCTTGCGATTTCGTCAACCATGGGTCCGGGCGTCAGAGTTGAGGTGGCTTCTTTGAAAGAATCTTCGAAGTAGAGGAAACAGTAAAACGGGTTTATCTATTTTAGCCTTGGCCGTTTTACAGAGCAGTTTCAAAAAAGTATCGGACAGACGGTTTTAAGCCGGAAAAAAAACAATTCCCTCCGTGCGGAAAAAGCGTGAAACCGATCAGAGAAGCAGGTAAGCATCGCCGTTTTAATCGGGCGTCGGCAAAATTGCCGAGGACAGTTGTCCCGGCCTGCGGAGAAAGGAGAGTAACAGACTGTCAGGTTATGAATCTTGATAAAAAAAAAGAAATCGCCACGGAACTCCATGAAAAGTTCCTGAAATCCGAAATTGTCATTGTCACCGACTATAAAGGACTGAAAGTCTCGGAACTTACGGATTTGCGCCGGAAGCTCAGAGACGGAAAATCAGAATACCGGGTGGTGAAAAATTCGCTGCTGACGAGAGCCTCGGAAGGCACACAGGCTGCTGTTGCCAAAGGGCATTTCAAAGGCACCACCGCGGTTGCTTTCGCAGAAAGAAATCCTGTGGCGCCGGCAAAAATTCTCAGCGATTTTGCAAAGACAAACGACAAATTCAAAATCAGAGCCGCGGCCTTAAACGGCAAACTTCTTGACACAAACGGCGTCAAAGCGCTGGCAGCACTTCCCCCGCGTGAAATACTGCTGGCGCAGTTGCTGGCTGTCATGAACGCTGTGCCGACAGCTTTTGTCCGTGTGCTCAACGGCGTACCGCAGAAGCTGATGAATCTGCTGAATGCGGTAAAAGAGAACAGAGAAAAAGAAGCGGCCTGAACAAAAACCTGAACAAAAACATGCAGTGTCAAAGATGCGGATTTGACAACTTTTATCATTTTTTATAATTTTTATAAATTGATATAAATTGATAAGAACGGGGTTGTCATATCTGTTTTTTCAAACGGAGGAAAAATAGGAAATGGCGGATATTACAAAAGCGGATGTGGTAGAATTTATTGCGAAAATGTCAGTGCTTGAGCTGTCGGAGCTTATCAGAGAGATGGAGGCGAAATTCGGTGTTTCCGCAGCCGCGCCGGTTGCGGCTGCCGTTGCGGCGCCTGCCGGAGACGGTGCGGGTGCTGCTGTTGCGGAGGAGAAAACCGAGTTTGATATTATCCTGACAACGGCAGGAGACAAAAAGATTCAGGTTATCAAAGAAATACGCGCCATCACAGGTCTGGGCCTCAAAGATGCCAAAGCCCTGGTTGACGGTGCGCCGGCAACGGTAAAAGAAGGCGTTCCCAAAGACGAAGCGCAGAAAATCAAGGCGCAGTTGGAAGAAGCAGGGGGACAGGTTGATTTGAAATAAGCGATGCGGGAATTGAGAATTGAGAATTGAGAATTGAACAGGTCTTATTAAAAACGATTTCTCATTTCTCAATTCTCAATTCTCAATTCTCACCCCCTAACCCCTTAACATACAACTCCCGGTATTCATGAAAAGAATAAGAAAAAATTTCGGAAAAATACGGAAAATAGTGGAGATTCCCGACCTGATCGGTATGCAGCGGGAATCTTACCGGCGTTTTCTGCAACTGAATGTTGTCGCGGATCATCGCGAGGAAACAGGCTTGCAGGCAGTATTCCGGTCTGTGTTTCCCATCAAAGATTTCACGGGAAACGCTTCTTTGGAATTTGTCTCCTACAAATTCGGAGAAATCAAACACGGCGTGCCGGAGTGCATTCATCGGGGAATGACCTACGAAGTGCCGGTCCGTATCACGGTGCGGCTGGTGGTTTACGATACGGACAAAGAAAGCGGCGTTTCCAACATCCGGGACATCAAAGAACAGGAAATTTATTTCGGCACCATCCCCCTGATGACAGACAAAGGGACATTTATTATCAACGGTACCGAGCGGGTCGTGGTGAGCCAGCTTCACCGTTCTTCAGGCGTCTTTTTCAACCACGACCGGGGAAAAACACATTCCAGCGGAAAAGTCATTTATTCCTCCAGAATCATTCCGGTCCGAGGCTCCTGGATAGACATGGAAGTCGATCCCAAAGATGCGGTTTATATCAAAATAGACAAACGCCGGAAATTTCCTGTCACCCTTCTTTTCAAGGCTTTCGGCTACTCCACCGAGGATATTCTTTCTTATTTCTATAAAATACAGACGCTTTTCTTTGAAAAAAAACCGGAAATCAGCACCTCCCCCTCTCCTTCGGAGAGGGGGCAGGGGGGTGAGGTCTCAACTCCTTCGGAGAGGGGCCCGGGGGGTGAGGTCACCGCGGGTCTGCCTGAAAGCAGTTATGCACGGGTTGAACGGCTGTCTTTTTTTGAAGAATTTTCCGAAGAATTTCAGAAAGGCAGGCGGGCGACACGCGACGTTGCAGACCCGCAAAGCGGTGAAATCACCGTAAAAAAGAGCCGTATTTTCACCCAGCGGGCCGTGCGTCAGCTCAAAGCCTCAGGCATGAAACGCATCCCCGTAGGTCCCGAAGATGTGATCGGCAGAACTTTCGCCTTCACCCTCACAGACCCGGAAACCGGCACCGTCATTGTGCGGGCAAACGAGCGGGTCACCGAAGAGTCAATGCTGCGGGTCGCGGAAGCGGCCGAAAAAAAGAAAATCCCTTATGAATTCAAGGTGATTTTCACAGAAGAAATGGCAGGGGCAGACGCCATCCACAAGACCCTGATCTTAGACCGTTTAGACTCCAAAGAAGACGCACTGCTGGAAATTTACCGGCGCCTGCGGCCCGGGAACCCGGCAACGCCGGAAGTGGCACAGGAAGCCCTTGACCAGATGTTTTTCAAGGCAGCCTATTACGATCTGTCCGTCGTGGGCAGAATGAAACTCAATCACCGGCTGTCGCTTTCCACGCCCGAACATGTCAGAACCCTGCGCAAAGAAGACATTCTTCAGACCGCAAAAATTCTCATCGAACTGCGGGACTCGCAGGGAATCGTGGATGACATAGATCACCTCGGAAATCGCCGCGTGAGAGCCGTGGGCGAGCTTCTGGAAAATCAGTACCGTATCGGGCTGGTCAGAATGGAACGTGCCATAAGAGAGCGTATGAGCCTTCAGGAAGTGGATGCGCTCATGCCCAACGATCTGATAAATCCCAAACCGGTGTCTGCGGTGATCAAGGAATTTTTCGGGACCAGCCAGCTTTCGCAGTTTATGGATCAGACCAATCCGCTGTCGGAGACCACGCACAAACGCCGGCTTTCAGCGCTGGGGCCGGGGGGACTGACGCGGGAAAGAGCCGGATTCGAGGTCAGAGACGTTCATCCTTCGCATTACGGACGCATCTGCCCTATAGAAACGCCCGAAGGTCCCAATATCGGACTGATAGTCTCGCTTTCGACGTATGCGCGTGTCAACGATTACGGATTTATAGAAACGCCGTACAGGGTGGTTGAAAACACATATATTACAGAGCAGGTGAAATTTTTAAGCGCGTTTGAAGAAAAGGACCTGCCCATAGCGCAGGCGAATGCGCCGACGGAAGAAGTGAGAAATGAGAAATCAGCACTTCTCACTTCTCTGCGCTTCCGTGACGAGCTGGTGACGTCCCGGGTGCTGGGCGAATTTATGATGGTGCCGCGGGAACAGATACGGCTTATGGATATTTCGCCCAACCAGCTGGTGAGCGTTTCCGCGTCGCTGATTCCTTTTCTGGAAAACGACGACGCCAACCGTGCGCTCATGGGTTCCAACATGCAGCGTCAGGCAGTGCCGCTGATGCAGAGCAGCGCGCCGCTGGTGGGAACGGGCATTGAAGGCGTGGTGGCAAAAGATTCGGGAGTGACACAGGTCGCGCCTTTTGATGCGGTTGTCTCGGATGCCGACGCCTCGCGTATTGTGCTGAAAGCACTGCCGCACAGGAGGGGTTTGCAACCCGTTTCACAGCCGTCGTTAAGTAAAACGGGTTTGCAACCCGTTTCACAGCAAAATGACACGGGTTTGCAACCCGAGCAATCCGAAACGGAGCATATCGCCCCTGCACAAACCCTGCCGTTGAGCGGAGCCGAAACTCTGGTCTCTGTCCATAACCTTGCAAAATTTGCGCGCTCGAACCAGAACACCTGTTTCAACCAGCGCCCTCTTGTTTCCAAAGGGCAAATCGTGCGCGCCGGCGACATCATTGCCGACGGACCCGCCACAGAAATGGGCGAACTTGCCCTGGGCAAAAACATCATGGTCGCGTTTATGCCCTGGGGCGGGTATAATTTCGAGGACTCGATTCTTGTCAGCGAAAATCTTGTAAAAAAAGGGGTTTACACTTCCGTACATATAGAAGAATTTGAAGTCGTGGCAAGAGACACCAAGCTCGGCAAAGAGGAAATCACAAGGGATATCCCCAATGTGGGCGAGGATGCGCTCAAAGACCTGGACGCCAGCGGCATTATCCGGCTGGGCGCGGAGGTGCGCGCCGGCTCCGTGCTTGCCGGCAAAGTAACGCCCAAAGGGGAAACACAGCTTTCTCCGGAAGAAAAACTGCTGCGTGCGATTTTCGGCGAAAAAGCCGGAGAAGTGAAAGACACTTCGCTGCGGGTGCCCCCCGGCATAGAAGGCATCGTGATCGACGCACGAGTTTTTTCCCGCAGAGGCATTGACAAAGACGACCGTACGCGCCTGATTGAGGACCGTGAAATTGCCGCGATAGAAAAAGACAGAGATGACGAGCTGTTCATCATACGGGAAGTGGTGAAAGACCGGCTCAAAGAGCTTTTCTCCCCCTCTCCTTCGGAGAGGGGGCCGGGGGGGGAGGTGGGAGCGGGGGGTGAGGTGAAACTGAAAAAACCCTTCAGCTTCACCAGCGTAGTAACCCGTGAAAAGACGGTTCTGCCCAAAGGGACACAAATCACCCCTGAAATATTGGAAACGATTCCGGTGCGCCAGCTGGAAAAAATCGCTCTGGAAGATGAGCGTCTTGAGGAGCGGGTGCAGCAGATTGAGCTTCTTTACAAAGAGCAGAGAAAGAAGTGTCAGGAAAATTTCCGCCAGAAAGCCGACCGTTATGAAAAAGGCGACGATCTGGCACCGGGTATCAACAAGATGGTCAAAGTGTATGTTGCCATGAAGCGCAAGCTGTCCGTGGGGGACAAAATGGCGGGCAGACACGGCAACAAAGGGGTGGTATCGCGCATTGTGCCGCAGGAAGACATGCCCTATTTCGAAGACGGCAAGCCCGTGGAAATGGTTCTCAATCCGCTGGGCGTGCCTTCGCGTATGAACGTGGGACAGATTCTGGAAATACATCTGGGACGAGCGGCCCGGGCATTGGGAGATCAGTTGCAGGCAATGGCAGAGAAAAACCGCATCGGCGATCTGAGGAATTCACTGCGGCGTATTTTCGGAAATGCCGTGCAGCCGGATCGCTGGCCGGACGCACAGGTGCTGACATTTGCAAACCTTTACAAAGACGGGGTTCATACCGCAACGCCGGTGTTTGACGGCGCCAAGGAATACGAGATCAAAGCATTGCTCACCGAAGCAGGGGTGGAGCCTTCGGGACAGGCAGCGCTGTATGACGGCAGAACCGGCGAGCCGTTCCGTGAAAAGATCACGGTGGGCATTATGTATATGCTCAAACTGCATCATCTGGTGGATGACAAGATACACGCCCGCTCCATCGGTCCCTATTCGTTAGTGACGCAGCAGCCGCTGGGCGGCAAGGCCCAGTTCGGGGGACAGCGTCTGGGAGAAATGGAAGTCTGGGCAATGGAGGCTTACGGCTCTTCCTATTCATTGCAGGAATTTCTGACGGTGAAATCGGACGACATGGCAGGCAGAACCCGGATGTACGAGAAGATCGTGAAAGGTCAGAACGTGCTTGAGCCGGGGATTCCCGAATCTTTCAAGGTACTGACCAAAGAACTTCAGAGTCTGGGATTGGACGTTGCGCTTTTGGAAAATGAAAAATGAAAGGGGGGCAGGGGGCAGGGGGCAGGGGTCGAGTTTTCAACTCGTTTTCACCTCTCACCCCTGACCTCTCACCTTTGAAATCTATGGAAGCACTATACGATTTTTTTGCCAGACCCAAGGATCCGCAGCAATATATGTGCGTTCAGATCACACTGGCTTCATCGGAACAGATACGGCAATGGTCCCACGGCGAGATCCGCAAACCCGAAACCATCAACTACCGGACATTCAAACCGGAACGCGACGGCCTGTTCTGCGCCAAAATCTTCGGACCCACCAGGGATTACGAATGCAACTGCGGCAAATACCGCCGCATGAAACACCGCGGCGTTATATGCGAAAAATGCGGCGTGGAAGTCATACAGTCACGGGTCCGCCGGGAACGCATGGGACACATAGACCTTGCCGCGTCCTGCGCCCATATCTGGTTTCTCAAAAGTCTGCCATCCAAGATCGGCAATCTCTTGGACATGACCCTCAAGAATCTGGAACGGGTCCTGTATTTTGATTCCTACATTGTCACTGACCCCAAAGACACCGAACTGACACGGGGGCAACTGCTGTCTGAGGAAAAATACAGGGAGGCTTTCGACAAATACGGCTCCGGCGGTTTTGAAGCCGGCATCGGCGCGGAAGCCGTGCGCGTGCTTCTGGACCAGACAGACCCCGTACCGCTTTATGCCGAACTGCGCCGCGCCATCAGAGAAACCGCCTCCGTTGCCAAACGCCAGAAGCTTTCAAAACGTCTCCGCATCACAGACGCTTTCCGCAACTCCGGAGTGGAGCCTTCATGGATGGTATTGGACGTGATACCCGTACTGCCGCCGGACCTGCGCCCGCTCGTGCCGCTGGAAGGCGGACGCTTTGCCACTTCGGACCTCAATGATCTCTACCGCCGGGTCATCAACCG
Organism: Desulfobacteraceae bacterium; assembly: GCA_020049595.1. Taxonomy (GTDB): domain Bacteria; phylum Desulfobacterota; class Desulfobacteria; order Desulfobacterales; family JAIFKL01; genus JAIFKL01. Next base: position 4,863 of record JAIFKL010000146.1, on the reverse strand, counting down.
CAACAACAGGCTCCGCCGTCTCATTGACCTCCATGCCCCTGATATTATTGTCCGAAATGAAAAACGGATGCTTCAGGAAGCCGTTGACGTGCTGTTTGACAACGGACGCCACGGACGGGTCATCACCGGCTCCAACAAGCGCCCCCTCAAATCCCTTTCAGACACCCTCAAAGGCAAACAGGGGCGTTTCCGCCAGAACCTTCTCGGAAAACGCGTGGACTATTCGGGCAGAACCGTCATCACCACAGGGCCCGATCTGCGTCTGCACCAGTGCGGTCTGCCCAAAAAAATGGCGCTGGAGCTTTTCAAGCCTTTTGTCTATTACCGGCTCGAAAACCGGGGCGCTGTTTCCACGGTCAAAAGCGCAAGGCGCATGACAGAGCGGGAAACCCCCGAAGTCTGGGACACTCTTGAGGAAGTGGTGAAAGAATATCCCATTCTCCTGAACCGGGCGCCCACGCTGCACCGGCTCGGATTTCAGGCTTTCGAACCCATTCTCATCGAAGGCAAGGCAATTCAGCTGCATCCGTTAGTCTGCACCGCGTTCAACGCTGATTTTGACGGCGATCAGATGGCAGTTCATATTCCGCTGTCCGTGGAGGCGCAGATCGAAGCCCGCGTTCTGATGCTGGCATCCAACAATATTCTGTCTCCGGCAAACGGAGCGCCCATTATTGTTCCCTCCCAGGATATTGTTCTGGGTATTTATTATATCACGCAGGAATTTAAAGGCGTCAAAGGAGAACACGGGGACAATGCCGTTCCCTTTGCCTCTTTTGAGGAAGTCCGCACCGCTTACGACTCGGGCGAGGTTGATCTTCATGCCCGCATCAGCCTGCGGATGCCGGACCGTTCCCGGATACGCACCACTGTCGGCAGAGTGCTGCTGTGGGAAATTATCCCCAAAGACTCTGTGATCAAAGCGCGCTTTGTCCGCTGCGGCTCCCGTGAAGAAGCCCGGTCCGTGCTTGAACGGGTGAAAGCCGGCGAGGCTTTCGGCGACATTGCCGCTGCTTTCTCCCAGACCCGGAACCGGATTCTGTCTGCCCTTTCCGGCTCAGGCACTTTTTCAGAACATGCCGTGACAAGCCTTTACAAAGATGAGGAATTCAAACGCATTTTCGAGCTTTCAGACGCCGATGTCCGCACGGTTTTCTCCCTCAGACCCGGGCAGATCAGCGAGATTGTTGCCTCCGGGAAGTTCTTTTATCTGTTTGAGGCCGTGGACATTTATCCCCAACTGCCTTTTGATATTGTCAATGCGCTCATGGACAAAAAAGCCCTCAGAGACCTGATTGACTATGTGTATCGGAATCTGGGACCCAAAGCCACGGTTATCCTGTCTGACCGGCTCAAAGATTTGGGATATGAATATTCCACAAAGGGCGGCATTTCCATTTCCATTGATGCCATGATCGTTCCCGAATCCAAGCAGGAGATCATTGAGCGCGCTGAGTCCGAGGTGGTCAAGATCAGCAGGCAGTATAACGAGGGTCTGATCACTCAGGGCGAGAAATACAACAAGGTCGTTGATATATGGGCAAAAGCCACCGACGACGTGGCAAACGAGATGATGGATGCCATGAAGCAGGGGCTTGGGGCAGATGAGACCGGCACGCGCTCCCCCCTCGTCAATCCCGTTTTCATGATGGCGCATTCCGGCGCACGGGGTTCCAAAGACCAGATGCGCCAATTGGCAGGAATGCGCGGACTCATGGCGAAGCCTTCCGGCGAGATCATCGAGACCCCGATTACCGCGAATTTCCGGGAAGGGCTGTCCGTGCTGCAATATTTTATTTCCACCCACGGCGCCAGAAAAGGTCTGGCAGATACCGCTCTCAAAACCGCCAACTCCGGCTATCTCACCCGCAGACTCGCGGATGTGGCCCAGGACTGCACCGTTTCCGAGGCAGACTGCGGCACCATGATCGGCGTGGAAGTAGAGGCACTGATGGAAGGCGGCGAGGTTATTCAGCGGATCGGAGAGCGGATTCTGGGCAGACTTGCCGCAGAAGAAGACATCCGGGATCCCTTCAATGATGAAGTGATTGTGCGGCTGGGCGAGGAAATAGACGAAGCTGCTGTAAAGAAAATCGAAGCCGCAGGTCTGACCTCGGTCAAAATCCGTTCCGTGATGACCTGTCGCACCCCCTACGGCGTCTGTGCCGCCTGTTACGGCAGAGATCTGGCGCACGGGCATCGCGTGGAAATCGGTCAGGCTGTGGGCATTCTGGCTGCCCAAAGCATCGGCGAACCCGGGACACAGCTCACCATGCGCACCTTTCATATCGGCGGAACAGCCTCCCGCCGCGTGGAACAGGCAGACATACGGGCAAGAACCGACGGCATCGTGCGTTACGGCGATCTTGCCGTCAGGCGCAACAGCGAAGGCAGGCTCGTGGTCATGAACCGCAGAGGCGGCGAATTTGCCATTGTGGGCGAATCCGGCAGGGAAATGGAAAAATTCTTTGTCATTTTCGGCGCGGCAATGCTGGTGGAGGACGGACAGAAGGTTGCCGGGCCCAGTCCTGCGGAAAACAGGCCCGCAGGGGATCTGCTGGCAACATGGGATCCTTTTACCACACCCATTATTTCTGAGGCTGACGGTGTTGTGAAATTCGGGGATATTGTTCTGGGCAAAACTTTGCAGGAAAAAGTGGACCCCGTGACCGGCAAATCCAGCCGCATGGTCATTGAGTCCAAAAGCCCGGATGTGAGGCCCAGGATTTCCATCAAAGATGAGACCGGCAAAACTGCCAAAGTATTGATTTCCGATGCGGAACCGGTTCCGGAACTCCCTGATCTTCAGAAAATCGGCGCTTCGGGTCCCAAAATCAAACCCGCACGCTATCCCCTGCCGGTGGACGCGGTGCTGCGCGTGGAAGAAGGCGATATTGTCAGAGCCGGAGACGTGATTGCCAAGCTGCCTCGGGCCACCACAAAAACCAAAGACATTACCGGCGGTCTGCCCCGAGTGGCGGAGCTTTTTGAGGTCCGAAAACCCAAAGAAACTGCCATTCTCAGCGAGATCAACGGTTTTGTTTCCATTTCCAAAGGTGCCAAAGGCAAAACCAAAGTTACGGTCACGCCGGTGGATGTGGGCGAGAAAAAAGAATATCTCATTCCGCGGGGCAAGCACATCAATGTGTATGAAGGCGATTATGTGCGGGCAGGAGACCCGCTGATCAGCGGGTCGGAAATTCCGCAGGATATTCTCAAAATCAAAGGCGAAGTGCCGCTGGCAAGGTATCTGGTGGATGAGGTTCAGGAAGTTTACCGGCTTCAGGGCGTCCGCATCAATGACAAACACATCGAGGTCATTGTGCGTCAGATGATGCGAAGGGTTAAAATCCTTGATCCCGGTGACACGAAATTTATCGGTGAGGAGCAGATTGACAAAATCCGCTTTGAGGAAGAAAACAGAAAGGTGAGGGAACAGGGCGGAAAACCCGCCACTGCCGAACCCCTGATACTGGGGATTACCAAGGCTTCTCTCAGCACCGACAGCTTTATCTCGGCTGCCTCTTTTCAGGAAACCACAAAGGTACTGACAGAAGCCAGTATCGCCGGCGCAAAAGATTATCTGCGGGGACTCAAGGAAAATGTCATTATGGGCAGACTTGTTCCTGCCGGCACCGGGTTCCCGGCTTACCGGCATGTGGGGGTGGATCTCGGCGGATAAAAGCGGAAAAACGGCATGATGTATTTTTTTAAATAAATTGCTTGACAGGTTTTTTATAAAAAGGTATAAAAACGAGTTTTAGTAAATCATTAAAGAAAAAGAATGGTATTAAGAATAATGAGGAGAGTATGCCCACCATTAACCAGTTGGTCAGAAAGAGCCGGAAAAAAATACGGAAAAAAAACACCACCCCTGCGTTGAAAAGTGCGCCGCAGAAAAGAGGTGTCTGTACACGAGTCTATACATCAACACCCAAGAAACCGAACTCAGCCTTGAGAAAAGTCGCCCGTGTCCGTCTCACGACAGGGATAGAAGTCACCGCATACATCCCCGGTATCGGGCATAATCTGCAGGAGCATTCCGTGGTGCTGGTGCGCGGGGGTCGTGTCAAAGATTTGCCCGGCGTCAGATATCATATCGTCAGAGGAACATTGGATACCCTCGGAGTGGAAGATCGCAAAAAAAGCAGATCCAAATACGGGGCAAAAAAGCCCAAATAATCATGTAAATCATGTATAATCATGTAAATCATGTATAATCATGTAAATCATGTATAATCCTGTAAGGGGGGTGCTATGCCCAGAAGAAGAGAAGTTTCAGAACGTGCCGTTATACCGGATCCCAAGTATAACAGTGATCTGGTTACCAAATTTATCAATTCGATGATACGCGACGGCAAAAAAAGCATTGCAGAGTCTTTGTTCTATGATGCTTTTGATATTATTGAAAAAAAGACAAACGAGCCGCCCCTCAAAATCTTCAGGCAGGCTATTGACAACGTAAAACCGGCAATTGAGGTGAAATCCCGGCGCGTCGGCGGCTCAACCTATCAGGTGCCGACAGATATCCGCCCCTCGCGGCGCAAAGCACTGGCAATCCGCTGGATGATCGCTTATGCCCGCAAGCGCTCGGAAAAAACCATGGCCCAGAAATTGGCTGCCGAAATGCTGGATGCTGCAAACAAAAGAGGCGCATCTGTCAAAAAGAGAGAAGACACGCACAAAATGGCGGACGCCAACAAGGCATTTGCACATTTCCGCTGGTAGTCGTGTTTTTTTTAAGGTACCGCAGTCGCTAGCACAGCAAATACATCACGGCTTTCTTTTTGTGCATCGGCGCGTGAAAACCCGGGAGAAAATCGGTCGGTGAGCGAAGTCTGACCGAAAGGAAAATGAAATGGC
>JAIFKL010000384.1 GCA_020049595.1 Desulfobacteraceae bacterium | reverse complement strand
GGGGGTGGGGTTTCTGCGGCAGCGAAAAAATTCAACTGCGTAACTCCTATATAAATAAAGTTTTTTCTTTACGTTCTCTGCGTCTTTGCGAGAGATTTTACAGCTTATTTCCGAAGTTGACAATGCACTTGATTTCCACACACGCGCCTTTAGGAAGCGCGCTGACCTCCACTACTGCCCGTGCCGGTTTATGTTCGGAAAAATATTCCTGATAAATTTTGTTGAACTCGGCGAATTTTCCGATGTCGGTCAGAAAAACATCCACCGACACCACATCACGGAGTTCAGCACCTGCGGCATTGATGATTTGCCGGAGATTTTCAATTGCCTGACGCGCCTGAGCAGCAAGATCGCTGCCCGCAAACTCGCCGGTATCCGGTTTCAGTCCGAGCTGTCCGCTCACAAAGAGCCATGGCGGAACAGCAATTCCCTGAGAATAAGGCCCGATAGCCGCGGGCGCTTTGTCTGTCTGAATAACTTTAGATTTCATCGTATTTCCTCCAATGCAGAGTAAGTGAGAAGTGAGAAGTGAGAAATAAAATCTTAAATATTTCTCGCTTCGCCAGAAATGACAGGAGAAATGCGCTCTTCATTTCTCACTTCTCACTTCTCAATTCCCTTACCAGTCATAAAGAATTTCCCATTCCTCCTGAAAAGAAGCCTTTCCCGGAGTGTAATGATATGAGATGGTTTTTCCGGTTCCCGGTTTGCTGCTGTTTTCTTCTCCCCAGAAGCGAAGCCAGATTGCCGGGGTTTCATCTAACCACAGTTCTTTTTCCTCGATGACTTTCCACACCGTCCCGAGTTTTTTATGTCTCACCCTTTCGCCCACATGGGGCAGTTGCAGTTTTTCACGCACATCTCTGAATTTATAAACAGAATGTTCTTCGTAATCCAATACTTTTTCTCCCACAAGCATAATGCCGACAGCGCCGATGGGCGCAGTCAGCAGAATGGACAGCACGGCAACCGCCAGAATCACTTCTCCGGAGCCGACGCCGGCAGCCAGCGGCACCGCGCCGATGGCTGCCTGAACTGTTGCTTTCGGGATGTACGCCACCACACAGAAAAGTTTTTCTTTGTAATTCAGGGGCGTACCCCACAGCGACACGTAAGTTCCGATGCTTCGGAAAATCAGCCCTGTCAGAATAACCAGCGTTCCTGCAAATCCGGCTTGCCATGCCACATGGATGTTGACCTGCGCGCCGACCAGTACAAAAAGCAGCAATTCTGCAAACACCCAGATTTTTTTGAGTTTTTGAGAAATGACATGGGCGGTGGCTTCAGACTTTTCCAGAATAATAAAGCCGATTGCCATGACGCCCAAAAGACTGGCAACGGGAACATGATCTTTACAGACTTCTTCCACCCAAGTCAGAACAATGGCAACTCCCAGAACCGCAAGGGTGCGCTTGGGGGGCCGCCAGTCATATTTCGTAAAAAGTCGGTACAGAAAATATCCCGGAATCAGTCCGACAAGGATGCCGAGAGCAATCGAAACAGGAATTTCCGCTATTTTTGCGAGAATATTGACGTCTCCGCCCCCGTACATTCCCAGAAACACGGTAAAAAGCACAATCACGAAAACATCGTCCATGCCTTTTTTTGTTCCGCGTCCCCTGTCCATGAAGTCAATCATCAGGGGAACCACGACCGCAGGGGAAACCGCGCCCAGTATGCAGCCCAGAATCACGGCTTCCAGATAGGTGATATGCAGCAGCGCGGGCGCGACCAACATCACGCCGATAATTTCAAAAGTTGCCGGCACCGCGCTCATGGTGAGGGCTGCCGCACCGACCCGGTTCAGCGTATCCCGGCGGAGTTCAAATCCGGCTCGGAGCAGAATCACAATCAGAGCGATTCTTCTGAAATCTCCGGAAACTTTCATCATTTCCGGTGACAGAAAATCAAACATATAAGGACCCGCAAGGACGCCCACAATGAGCATTCCCACAAGTCCGGGGATTTTTAATCGTCTGATCAGATAATCCGCACAGAGTCCCAAAATAATGATAAGCGCCAAACTGAATGCCATAAAATTGTCTCCTTTTTTCGTCTCATAAATCCACTCATTTTTATCTCGTTCCAACGCTCCGCGTCAATGAAATTAAGGGCGGACACCTTGAAATACCCCCTCAAGGGGGGATTTCAAGGGATCCCCCTCTCCCCTCCGGGGAGAGGGCAGGGTGAGGGGGAGCGGTGCGGCTGTGTTTTCACCATCACCCCGGCCCTCTCCCTGAAGGGAGAGGGAGAACTTAACAAAAGGGGGATTAAGGATGGTTTAAAGCCGCCCATTTTTCCGACTGGCTGCGGTAAAGGTCAGACTGATTCTCTATATGCTTCAGCAAAGCAATAATGTTCACCGAAAATCTGCCGCTCTGCCCTCCGGAAGCAATTCCTCTTTTCAGCTTGGGAAATCTCAGCGCGTCCGCCTGCTGTCCCACGCTGTCCTCTCCGATAACAGAATCAAGCGCATCTAATTTTGCTTCCAGTGCTTTTGCTTCTGCTGATCCGTCACTGCCTGATTTTCCGACCGACTTCTCATAAGCATAACAATGCAGAAATCTTAATATCTCATGCAGACACGCCTGTTTTTTACCCGGGGTGATGAGCGCAGACATTGCCTCGCTCTGAATGCTCACCGTTTCAGGATAACAGCGGAACAGGTAGTCGGTGATGCCGCTGTGCAGTTTTTCAGACGATTCGCCGCCTTCGACAACCCGGCATGTCACGACTGATGCGGCACGAAACAGGGTGCTTTTGTCAGATGACTCATAAATGCTTTTGTCATTTTCAGTATCCGGCGGAATAAACATCGGCATGGCTGTCTTGGTTCCGAGATAGCGCAGTCCGAAGGATTTCTGGGTAAACAGCGGATAAACCCTGAGATCGGGCATTGTCTTATTCAAAGCCAGAAGAATGACCGGATTCGTATAGGTTGAATCATCCTCTGTCGTCATGCGGATACGGCGGGTAAACGGCACTTTTGAGACAATCATCACATCCCGGAACCCTTCTTCGTATAATTTTCTGACGCTTGTAAACAGGATTGAGGGATTTTTGAAGCAATTGTCTCTTTCCATATCATCGCAGAATGCCTGAACCGGCAGATGCCGGTAAAAATGACGGATGTCTCCGTTGCCTTCCTCTTTTGTCTCATGCTCAAATCGCCGGATATGACCGAACATGATGCTGCGGTCTCCCTCGGAACGCTTGCGGAGTCTGTCACAGGAACGGGAAGTCACACTGATCAGAGCGACTTTTCTGACAGCCGGTTCTTCAGTCAATTGCCACAGCGCATCCATACCCGATGAAAGCCCTGTGACGATGTTCCAGAAGCGGTAATCTTTTAACTCGCTTTTAATATGTGCATGAGCTGCGGTTTTTAAGTCGGGATACTTATTTCTCCATTGCTCTGACGCTATGAGTTTATCCCACTCGGCGGATTTTCTAAGCCTGAATCCCTGACTTTTCGTAGGGCTGTGCTGCCGGATCAGATGCTCAACTGCTTTATGCGCGTCGTGAGTAAAACCTCTTTTCTCTCCGTTTTCAAGAAGTTCAGCCGCCCATATCTCAGGCTGGGGCGAGGTGGAAAAGAGCGAGAGCATCAGCAGCATTGTCCTGTCATTGTAAGGCTTGCCGCTGTCTTCAATGCGGCTGACGGCTTTCAACACGCCGTAAACCAGCAATACATGAACCAGTTGTGCGATGCCGGCGAGATACGCATCGCTGTGATGCAGTTGGCTTCTGCTGTATGAGATGATGAGTTTTGCCAGCCCTTCAAACGGGAGAGAAAGGCGGATCATCTCACTGTCTCTGGGCGTAAACAGGACGCCCAGCACTTTGCGGTTGATGTCCCGTTTCATGCCGCGCCTGCCCTGTTTCTGATGAGCCGGTTCGGGAGACGTGAGATAACGAAGGGATTCCGTAATCCGAATGTCTTCTTTTATCAGCGCCCGAAGATCGTCTCCCAGGTGACGGGAGACTTTGAGATATCTGAGATAGCTTGTCGGCGAAGGCTCAGAGACAATCGGGACGGCGCGTTCCATATCCGGCGTTTTGCTGAGAATCTCTCTTGATATGATGAGATAAAGTTTTTCTTTGTTCTGAGATAAGTCATCCAATTTCCGGCTTTTTAACAATGTCTTAAAATCTGCTTTGATCTTCTTGTTTACAACTGTCCCGATTTTCAGCAGTTTTGCGGCAATACGAATCAGAATTTCATCCGCTCCGACTTTTTCGGCGACTAACTTTTTCACAGCTTCTCTGAGTTCGTTATAATTGGCAAGCGCTGTTCTGGGCTGTTTGCTGTCGCCGCTGTCACGGAACACCACATAGTATAAAACCGTAATCCGCAATGCACGGCGAATCGCATTCTCATCCGGGGGCATTTTTCCCTTTTCAAGCGCAGTGCTGATTCCTCGGGCAAGGGTCTCTATGTTGGCAATATTGTATTCAAACACAGAGTCGAAGCCTTTGTTCTGAACTTTCCCGTTGAGTTTGAAATGCTGTCCTACAGTAGTAGTAACACTATGTTCAACGGTCACTTCGGAGAGCAGTTCATTGAAGCTAATCCAGAATGGAAGCGTGTTCAGCGCGTCGGCATGAGCAAATTCAGTCATGAGATCAAATTCCAGCAAGCCTTTGCCGTGGGCATTCGGAAAATACATCACAAGATCGGCTGAACTCAGATTGCATTCCGGCAAAGTTCCCTGAACGAGTTCGTTAAAATCGCTCACCCGCCGGCTATATGCAACTGCCGGGGAATCCGGAGGAAGATGCCCCGCCATCTTTGATAAGACGCTGCACGCGTAAGTTCGGCGTATCCTGCCGTAAGCATCTCTGTCCAAGACATCGAGAAAGGTACTCAGAGGGCTTCGGTTCTCGTTCATATCTCTCTCTGCGGTAGCGATGATGGTGTCAATTTCCTCATCAGGCAATTCGTCTTTGAGTCTTGTCCGCATGGCGCGTTTAACCGCATTCACCAGAGATTCTGCCACCGCATCGCTCATCTGAATTGTGTGATGCGGCACACGGAGCCGGGCTTTGGTTCCGGGGTATTCTCTCAGCAGGCGGGCATCAGGGAACGGAGCGATTTGTGACGATGAGATGTCCGCTTCTTTTCCGGTCAGCGATTTGAATGTCTCAAAACAGTCAGTTGCATTTTGGCTGAAAAAATCAGCCTCTTTTCCTCTCAGCTCCGAGCAGAGACGATTATAAATCATATCTTCCAGTTCGGCGATACCTTTCATCTGATTTTCGCTGGCAATGCCGCTTTTCGGCATAGTTGCGATTGCATCCGCGTATTTTGTATCAGAAAAAAGCTGTCCGTCTCTGGCAAGTTTGTCTGTCAGGCTTTTATCTTCAAGAATCCCTTTGATAATATCATCTGTTACGACATATACTTTTCCTTTGCTTTCCCGAAGAAATTTTTCAGGGGTATTTTTGATGCAGTCAATCATCGGTTCTATGATCGGATTCAGATCAATTTTGCCGTGTTCGGTTCCGCTGACAATGTCTCCCATGATTTAACTCCATCTTCGCTCAGTCCTGTTGCCTGAGAGATAACTGTCATATCCGTTCCCATCCTGAGCATGTTCAAAGCAGTCTTCTCTATACCCTGTTTTACGCACTGCTCCAAGCCCTGTTTTACGCCCTGTTCCAAGCCCTGTTTTACGCCCTGTTCCAAGCCCTGTTTTACGCCCTGTTCCAAGCCCTGTTTCAGTCCTTCGAGTCGTCCTTCTTTTTTGATCTGTTCAGCCACAGTCATTGCCATTTCTTTTGCTCCTTTTGTGCAGCGATCTGTCTTATCTCATCTTCGCTCAGTCCTGTTGCCTGCATCTTCGCTCAGTCCTGTTGCCTGAGAGATAACTGTCATATCCGTTCCCATCCTGAGCATGTTCAAAGCAGTCTTCTCTATACCCTGTTTCAGACCCTGTTTTACACCCTGTTTTACGCCCTGCTCCAAGCCCTGTTTTACGCCCTGTTTTACACCCTGCTCCAAGCCCTGTTTTACGCCCTGCTCCAAGCCCTGTTTTACGCCCTGTTCCAAGCCCTGTTTTACGCCCTGTTCCAAGCCCTGTTTCAGTCCTTCGAGCCGTCCTTCTTTTTTGATCTGTTCAGCCACGGTCATTGCCATTTCTTTTGCTCCTTTTGTATTCAGCCTGTTTATTTCCCTGTCTATTATTCTCTTCAATGTCTCTTTATGTTCAGTTCTGGCATGATACAAATATCTCAGAAACCACTCTAAAAATGTGAGAAAATCCGGTTCATTCTGTAAGATAAGCACCATATCGGTGACAGTCCGGGCAGCGCTGTCAAAATCTCCGTCATAGATATGTTTGAACACATAAAGCACCGGCTTCAGCATAAGACCGCCGATCAGCGATTCATCCTCATATCCGCTGAGATCGGTCAGCGTATAAGCGAATTCCGGCAGGTATAATGAAAATTTCCTGCCGCCTTTGATCAGTTCCGAAAATCTCAGCGGCGCTGTCCATTTTCCTCTGCCGTGATACAGCACAAGCGGAATAATCACCGGAAGTTTTTTGTCACCGGGTTTCTGCTCCGAATACTCTTTCCAGATATTCACCATGTAGCACAGCAGGCGGAAAGCCATCCGAAAATCAGGCTTGCTCTGATGCTCGAACAGAATGTATAAAAGCCCGGATTTTCTTCCGATTTCTGTTTTATAAACAATATCCGAATGCTTTTCTTTCAGTTTCTCATCCACATAGCTTTTGTTCACAAGCTCCAGCTTTTCAAAGTTGATATGCTTTCTTATATCTTCAGGGAGATAATGTCTGAAAAAGTCACATGCCAGTTCTTTTCTCTGAAAGGCGGATTTGAACGCGGCATCGTGATGCGTCCCGAGGTCATGTTTATTTTTTGTTTTATCAGATTTTTTCCTCATGCCGAGACTCCGTTTTTGCCGCGTTTCTGCCCAGCAGCATCATATTCAGCAACGCAAGGGAACTTGAACACACAAGATAGCGCGTTTGAAACTGCGCGTCAAGCATTTGTGCGATTTCGGGTCCCCGCACCAGCAGCCAGGGCGGAACCGTATCATTATACGCGCTGTGCAGGGGAAGAACACAATGGGGGCGGCACAGATACGCGCTGAAGTAATCTTCGAGCATCTCCTTCATCTCTGCTTTGAAGCGCTCCGGTTCAGGCTGGTGTTTCCAAAATTCCCTGATATTCAAGGCGCTGAGAGGCATCACCAACCATCGGTTGAGCGTCGAACCTTTTGTCAGGCTTTCCGTGTCACTTTCCGTTTCCTCGGAAAGCATACTCAAAACAGCCAGCAGCGCATTGGCAGGATCACGCACTGTTTTGACCGTATCGTCATCCTTGACCAGCGCATCCAATTTTGCACATATCGCTCTGATTTTCCGGGATACATCCTCAAGATGCGTTTCGATGAGATGTTTATTTTTTTCTCTCATATTCAGAGAGTCAAGATTCTGAAGAATGATCTGTCCCACTGTGTAGCATTCCTCGGGGATGTAATTTCCGACAGCAAGACGATCAAGCCCCGCATTCGCGTCCTGAGTAAATTGCCTGAGCAGACGCTTTCTGTAGTCATCAGATGCCAGCGTTCCTGAACGTCCTAAACTGTGACTCAGAATGACTTTCTCATCTTTAAAAATATCCCTTACATTTTCAGCAATATATCGGAGGTCTGTATTTGCGGGGTCCCGCTTAGAAGCGCGTTCCAAAGAACGAATCGCACCGTCCGCACTGTCCATCGTGGTCTGAACCGCGCCGCGCACCAGACTGCCACTGATGGGAATGCACGACACCGACTTGCCGAACAGATCGCATCCGCCGAATATTCGGGTGAAAATGCTCATCCGCATGATCTTATATGTAGCAAAAAGATTGGCAATCTGGGCAGCTTCTGCGGCTTCGGAGATTTCTCCCTCACCGGCTCCCGGGCTGACGAGAACCTGCGGAATAATGACTTCAATCTCTCGTTCCAAGTGATTGCCTTTTCCGCTGCCTCTGCCCCGGTACATTCCCTGAAGAAATTCCATGAAGTTATTCTCCATGGAAAAAGTAGGAATCATACAGATGATCCTGCCTGCATTGGGAAAACTGATGCCTCGGGTTCCCGATGAAGTCATAATAATTATATCCGCAAGATCGCCTTTCTG
>JAIFKL010000397.1 GCA_020049595.1 Desulfobacteraceae bacterium | reverse complement strand
GAGGGATTAGGCGTGAGAGCTGAGGGCTTTGTCCCCTGACCGCTCACCTCTGACCCCTGACCTCCGACCTCGGATATGAGAACCTTCCGAACTTTGCGTGCAATAGCCGGATAAGCAGGGCGGATTCCCAATTTCCAGTCGCGTTCCAGCGCGATGCCTTCGCCTTTCAGAAAAAGCCGGATAACACTGGAACCGAAACCGCAGTCCGCCGAGACGGTGACAGGAAAACGCAACGTGGTTTTTTCCTGATCCGCCAATTGCAACTGTAGAGACTCACTGCCGTGCGTCTCTACGAGGATGGGATTCTCTGCGGTCATGGTCAGCGTCATTTGCTGAGATTTTCCGCTGAGATTGTGAACATCCAACGTGAGTTCGCTCTGATCCCCGGGCGCAAGAAAACGGGGCATTGCCAACTGCGTGATCGTAGGCGCGGCAACAATGACTTCCGATTCTGCGGAGCCGAAGCTGTCTTGGCTGAAAGCCACTGCCATAAGCCGCACTTTGCCGTTGAAATCCGGCATGTCAAAAGTAATCAGAGCTTCGCCTGCCTCGTCAAATGCCACCGGAGCCTGAAACAAAGACAGCAGTTTCACTTCGCTGTCAGGCTTTTTTCCGCCGGAATCCTCATCGCCGCCCCAGCGGATGGTTGCGGCTTTGCCGTCCATGTTTTCAATCACTTTGCCGTAAACATCGTAAAGACTTACATCATACCGTCTCGGCTCGAAAAACCAGCCGAAAGGATCAGGCGTTTCAAATTCCGTGATGTTCAAAATCCCCACATCCACAGCCGCAAGAGTGACGAAAGTGAGAAGTGAGAAGTGAGAAGTGAGAAGTGTTGATTTCTCACTTCTCACTTTTTCATTTCTCACTTCTTTATCAATTTTCAGCTTCACTGTCAGGGGTCCCTGGGACGCGGCTTTTTCGGGCGCGTCAATTTTGAGGTCCAATTTCCGGTCAGAACGGTCCAAATTTAGGTGAATCACACCGACCGCACGGTTGGGAGTGATCTTTTCCGTTGCATTTGCCGGCCGGAACACCACCGCAGAGATGTAAATATCATGGCTGTCCCATCTTTCCGACACGGGAATACTGACAAGTGTGCCTTTTGCCGAAACTTTCAGGCGTTTGCTCCAAAGGACTTCTTTTCCCTCCACCAGCACTGCTGCATCGCCGTCGTGGGGCGGCGTTACCGTGAGCTGAATAATATCTCCGCTTCGATACGCGGGTTTGTCCGTGGTTAAAAGCACTTTGTCGGGGCGGGCTGCCGCACCTTCGCTCTCGCCTTCATAACGCCAGCGGTGTCCCACATAAAAGCGGATGCTTGTGTTCAGCCCGGTCTCAGGGTCTTTGACGGCAAACACATATTGCCCGTTTGTCAGATGAAGCGTGTAGGGCTTGGGCTTTCCGGATTCCAGATTCAGCGTCTCGGTTAGAATCTGATAATTTTTTTCCGTATAGCGATGATGCCAGCCTTCACCATCCGAATATTCCCAGAAATAATCCCGGTCTTCTTTTGTCACATCCACCATCAGGTTCCGGGCAGAAAGCAGCGTACCGTCAGAGCCGCCCCGGCTGGAAACAGATACGATTTCAAAATTCACAGGTCCTTCATCTGCTGACTCATCTTTAAAAAGGGGGCGAATACCGATCAGCGTTTTTGCCGGGAAAACTAATTGCTCAATATTCCGGGTTACAGGACGGCCGCCGCTTTCATAAAGATTGACAATGACACGCACGGAAAGCGGGCTTTTGATTTCCTTCCACCGGTTCTCAATCGTCAGCGTGGTCTTGCCCTGCTTGTCCAAAGCCAGCTCTTCCAACTCCCACCAGTCTTTGTATTCCTTATCTTTAATCTCCCCGAACTCAAAGCCTTTCAGATTGTCAAACACCTCACGCTTTGCTTTGACGCCTGACCGACCGTCTATCACATTTCCGGCAGCGGGCGCGCCGTAGAGATATTCACCTGAAACGGCGATTTGCACATTTTCCTCAGAACCGACAATTCCTTCAGAAGTCCTGCTCAGATCAAGTTTCATGCGCTCCGGCAAAAAATCTTCCACATGAAATTCATACACGCCTGCCGGTATTTCAGAAGCGGGATTATCCCTGACTTCCAGCTTCCATAAGCCGGTCTGTGCATCGCCGGAGAGTTGCAGTTCGGTTTGGTAGTAGAGGCAGGAAGTGAGAAGTGATGATTTCTCTGTTCTTGCTTTTCCTTTCTCAATAAACTGATTCCAGACAAAACTTCTGACTTCCTTGCCGTCGGGACGGAAGAGTTTTGTGCTGAGGGGCATCGCCGCGATGATTTTGCCGTCATAATCTCTCAGCAGGGCAGACAGAATGACTTTTTCTCCGGGGCGGTAGAGGTCCCGGGGGCTGTAAACAAAAACCTCTGTGGGCGTGTGAGGCCGGTCGCTGAAATCAAATTCGCTCAAGTCCAATGCAGGAATATTGAAGGGTAAAACCGTGACATGCTCGCCCATCTCCGCTTTGATGAGATATACATCTTTGGCCGTCCTGTCATAACGGAAACATCCCTCGCTGTCCGTAAAACCTTCTTTGAGGACATTTCCTTTTTCATCATACAGGGTCAGTTTTATGTCAAAAAGCGGATCCCCGGTTTTCAGAGACGCGGCGACGATAAGGGATTCATTTTTATAAATTCTGGCATGAAGCCCGATGTCTGTCACCATAAAATAGGTTGACTGATAGCTGTAGGCATATTCTCCCGGCTCCCGCATCACAGCGAGATAAACACCCGGCGACTGCAATGCCGGAATGCCTTCCACGGGGATATGACATACGGTTCGCCGGTTTTGCGGCGCATTTAACTCAAACCTTCCGGAAAAAACAAGTTCTCCGTAACCTCTTGCCCTTTCCAGCGTATCGTAATCCTGACGTCCGGTGGTGTCCTCCCAATTGACAAATTCAAGCAATGCCTTTTCATTATTTAATTTGAAAAACTCCATGTCAACCGCCGGCACATTCACCGTAACCACTGGCAAGCCCTGAGTCATTTTGGCGGGAAGCAGGAGTCCC
Organism: Desulfobacteraceae bacterium; assembly: GCA_020049595.1. Classification (GTDB taxonomy): domain Bacteria; phylum Desulfobacterota; class Desulfobacteria; order Desulfobacterales; family JAIFKL01; genus JAIFKL01. Next base: position 4,398 of record JAIFKL010000397.1, on the reverse strand, counting down.
TCGCTGGCAAAACTGACAATGGGCGAAACCTGACGGGTAGTAACCGCCTGAGTGACCTGCTTTTTGAGGCAGTTTCCGTTTGCGTTGCAGAAAGTTTGCAACACAGAAACGGAATACTCGGTTTCCGGCTCTACGTTGGGGAAATAGAGGGTCCGATGATCTTCGGAAAGCACCCAGGCACTTTTGAGCGTTTCTTTTTGATCGCTGATACGCAGATAGTCGTCATATCGGCGAATCGGGTCTAGTTCCTCGGAAAACAGAACGGCTACAGCGGGACCGCCCTGATAAGTGCGCTCACTGATGTCCAGCACCCGCAGTTCAGCCGCGGGGTTAGAGGTGAGAGGTGATGGGTCAGAGGCGGAAGCGTCAGCAACCGCTTTCGCTACATGAATCAGTGTTGCGGACAGAAGCAGTAAGGATAAGCAAAGAATAAATTTTTTCATTTTTTAATCTCCGGAAGGGGTCAGAGGTCAGAGGTGAGAGGTGAAATATCCTCGAACCCCTGACCTCTGACCCCGAACCTCTGATTTTAATTCCTAATCTTCATACTTGAAGGACAGACTTACCCGTGCCCGAAAATCAACAACTTTTCCGTTTTCAACTCTCATATCCAGTTTGTTGACTTCAGCAATTCTCAAATTTTTCAGACTCTTGGCAGCCGTATCCACAGCATTTTTTGCGGCTTTTTCCCAAGATTCATCACTGCTTCCGACCAATTCGATCACTTTGTAAACGCTCTCAGACATGACTTCCTCCTTGTTTTAACTGCATTATGTTTCAGAATTACGATCTTTGAGATTTCCAATTCGCCTGATGAGGGCAAAACGCATCATCAGATCATCTTATCACCCCCTTTTGTTTATGAAATTCTGAGGTAAAACTTCCGGTAAAACTTCCGGTAGGGCGGACAAAGCGAAGCGTGTCCACCTTTATGAAACGGCGAACACGCTTCGCTTTGTCCGCCCTACTGTAGCGCTTTGTCCGCCCTACTGTAGAACGGGTTTCAAACCCGTTTTACATATAACATGGCGGACACGCTGCGCTTTGTCCACCCTACTAAATTTCGCTTCGCTCATTTTAGCATCTGCCCGACTTTGCTTACTACTTTATATTCCACATCGTCGAACCCGTCAAAATGCGCTTTACCGCATTTTATTTTCAACTGCTCGTCTCCGGATAGTTTTGACAAATCAACTCGCTGCTTTCCTGTGTTTTTTGTTTCTGCGACAAAATAAATTTTCTTCTCGCCTTCAAAAACTATGGCCCAGTCAGGATTATAATTGCCTATCGGCGTCGGAATTTTGAACCAGTTCGGAAGTTTGAAGTAGAACTTCACCTGTTCGCTTGTTTCACAGTCTTTTGCAAACTGACTTTCCGCTCCTGAATCCAAGGGCATAAATTCTTCATAGATTGTTTTGGAACCATCTGAGACTTTGAATGTAAAATCATTCAGATAGACTTCAAGTTCCTGCGCTTCAAACAAAGTCATTTCATATTCAACATCTCCGATTTTCTGATATTTGATGCCGTCAATCATTATATCATACAAGGCTTTTTTTATAGCTTGAGAAGCAAGATCAAGAAAGAGTTGAGGATTGGTTAAAATGTCTCCGATTCTTTCTGATTTGCTTAAAATAGCATGAATGGCAGAACGGGTCAATTCGGTTTTGCTTTGAATGTAGCCCAGCACATCAGGAATTTTCCAAGTATAGCCGCCGTAAGATTCGACTTTATCTCCGACATAATTTATTTCTATGCCTTCATCCGTCATTCCGACAGATACTTTGGTGGAACGGACCGAAGGGGCTTTGATTTCCGGTAATTCTGAAACGGCTTTTGCTGCTCTGACGATCAAATCCTGTGAGTCATAATTCACACGATAAACAGTTTTCTGTTTTATCTTTTCCCATAAATCCAGAAATTTCGGGTCTGCTTCAAAGCCTTTGCGGTATTTGACTGCGTTGCGCTCCCTTTTATTTTTGATCCTGCCTGCAAATTCTACGCCGCAATCCTCTTCAATTTCCCGTTGCAGGGCTTTGGCAAAATCAAGGTAGGATTCATTGGCAATCACGGTCAGGCGATTGATATTCTGCTCATATATCCGTTTGCCTGTCCGGTCAACCGCCAAACGTAAGCCTCTGCCGATTTCCTGCCGTTTTTTAATGTCCGATTTGCTTTCGTTCAGGGTGCAAATCTGAAATACATTCGGGTTGTCCCAGCCTTCACGCAGGGCAGAGTGGGAAAAAATAAAGCGCAGAGGATTGCTCACATCCAGCAAGGTTTCTTTGTCTTTCATAATCAGGCTGTAAGTATCATCATCGGCTTTTGTCTCGCCGGAGGTATCTTTGACTTTTCCTTTTTTGTCTTGGGAGAAATATCCGTTGTGGACTTCCTCAATCGAAAATCTGTTTAATTCCTTATACTCCGGTTTTGAAATGTACTCATGATAAATTTCCTCAAACCATTGTGCAAATTTTCCCTGCTGCGGATTTCCGGCTTCGTCATACGCCCTGTAGTTGGCGACTTTATCAATGAAAAACAGGGAAAGCACTTTGATTCCCTTGGATTTCAGTTTTTTCTCTTTTTTCAGATGTTCTTCCACTGTTTTACGGATTTGGAATTTCATCACTTCATCATTCAGTCCGCCCTGACGCTGACCTTTGTAAAGTATGTTTCCGTTGGAAAGTGAAATGCAATTATTTGAGGCGTCTATCTCTTCGATAATATAACCCTCTTTATATACTTCTCTCTGATTGGAGAGTTTGTAAAGATCATCTCCGGCTCTTACCGTAAATCTTTTTTTATTAACGCCTGTTTTATCATTGACATGGATTGAAATTTTGGCAGTTATTTTTGTTTTGTATGGAGTAATCTCGTCAAGCGAGACAAACGCATCATTCAGGGCATTTTCTTCAATAACAGAATCAACCTCAATCTGTTTGACCAAGCCCAGATCATAAGCTTTCACCGGATTCAGGCAGTAGATCAGATTGTATTGCTTGCGGTGAGTCGCGGAATATCTTAACGTGCAAAGCGGATTGAGATTGTTAATTGCTTCTTTACGCTTTTCGGTTTCCATATTCTGGGGTTCATCCGCGATCACTATGGGACGGGCAGATTGAATAAACGCAACAGGTTTCTGACCGTTCAGCTTGTCGTTGGGCTTGTTGATGATGTTCTCATCTTTGGCGAATGAATCAACATTGATGACTAAAATCTCAATAGTGTTTCCTGTGGCAAATCCTCTCAGCGAGGAAACTTTGCTGCTGTCATACACCTGAAAGTGAACAGGCACATTATCGTACAGATTTTGAAAATGCTCATGAGTAATTTCCAAGTTTTTCAACACACCTTCACGAATAGCCACCGAAGGCACAACAATGACAAATTTTTTAAAACCGTACTGGCGGAACAGTTCATAAACCGTTTTTAAATAAACATAAGTTTTACCTGTGCCGGTTTCCATTTCTACTGAAAAATTCATGCTGTCCAAAGCAGTTGCAGGCGTTATATCATTCCGTTTCTGTATGGCTCTGAGGTTGTCAAGAATCTGTTCTTGGGACAAAACAAGACTGTTCCTGACGCCATTGATAAGATTCAGGCTGTTTTGCTCATTCAGGCTGTATTCTGCAACGGCATCTTCCATGGGCTGTCCTTCAAACAAATCCGTAACAGATTTAACGGCATCCTGCTGAAATTGCAGATTGGCTTCAAATGTCAGTTTCATACAGGATTTTTCTGATTTACAGGATTGACAAGATTTTTGTTATATACTCTATGAAAATCAAGGCTTGCTTTTCCGAAATTTATCAGAAGACCGGTTTCAACTTTATAAGCCTCCAAATAATTAATGGCTTGCGCCTTGTGAGCGGGTAATAATTCCGATACAGCTTTTAACTCAACCATTACACGATCTTCCACAAAAAAATCTACCCGTCTTGTACCGACCAGAACATCTCGGTAGAATATCTCCATTCTTTTCTCCCGCACAAATTTCAATCCTTGATATTCCATTTCAATCGCTAAGGCACGTTGATAGATAACTTCCTGAAATCCATTGCCTAATGCGGTATGCACTTCCATTGAACAACCAATAACTTTACGGGTTATCTCATTTATTTCCATAAATCATCTCCCTATACAGGATTAGACAGGATTAGACAGGATTATGCAGGATTATGCAGGATTATACAGGATGGACACGAAAAAAAATCCTGTCAATCCTGTCAATCTTGCATAATCCTGCATAATCCTGTTTAATCCTGTGGTTTATATGCTTTTAAATTCAATACCTGCCTCGCGCATTTGCAGGACAGTGTTGGTTTTTAAGGGGTCATTGCCTTCAAAGATTCTGTCCAGGGCAATGACTTTCTGCGGATTTTCTCTGACTACCGCATC
>JAIFKL010000137.1 GCA_020049595.1 Desulfobacteraceae bacterium | reverse complement strand
CTACCGTTTCATACCGGAAACCGGAACCGGCACTGTCGCAAACTCTATATGATTCTCCTGAAACTGTCTCACAATTTCAGTATGTATGGCTGTCCGCAACGTGTGACGCATACCGTAATCCTTGATAACATAACGCATTGAAATAACAAAAGCATAATTGGCAAAGCCGGCAAATCTGGCATTCTTGAATCTGACGCCCTCGTGTTTGCCGATAATATCCGGCAGCAGTTTCACAGCTGCACGGATCCGCTCTTCGGTGTTGAAAACTGACAGGGGTATGTCAATATTCACAAAAAATCCCTCCGCAGCAGACACATTCACCAATTCGCTCTGTGTCAGTTTCGAGTTTGGCACAGTTATCAGAAAATCGCTGGCATTGGGTTTCAGACGCGTATATTGCAGCCCGATATCCTCCACTACTGCCTTTTCTCCTTTGAACATAATCAGATCGCCCACGCTGAAGGATTTGGAGACAAAAATGCTGATCCCGCCGATGATGTCAGCCAGGGTTTCCTTTGATGCCATGGCAATGGCAAGCCCGCCGATTCCCAGACCCGCCAGAACCGCACCCACATTGAAGCCGCAAATATTCGCTGCCGCAATAACCGCAATGCTCCAGACCGCAAACACCAGAAGAGTCCGCAACAGGGGCAGAATGCCCGTTATTGTCTTGCGGGCTGAGGATTGCCGCGCCCGGTTCCCGGCGCGGCGAACCAGAAAATTGATCAGTGCGTTGAGCAGTACGGCACCCAGAAAAACAACCGCCAATTTTATCAGCACTGTGCCGCACTGCCGGGTCAGTATCTCGTAACGCTCTGCCCGGAGAACGCCGATTTCGCCGCTCAGAAAGCGGCGTCTGTCTTTTTTTGTCTTGGGCTTTTCCGCCTCAGGCAGCAGTTGAAGCTCTTCCGGCGAATGACCTGAAATAAATCGGACTCTGCGCCAAACGGTCAGATCAGCCGCCTTCAGCTGCCCCATCTGATCCTGATAAACGCCGATTTCCGCATTCATGCCCGAAGGCGAAAGTCTTTCCTCAAACAGCCCGATCCACTTGCCTGCCGCCATCACCTGAATATGGCGGTCAAAAAGCAGATCGGCAGCACGGGAAATTTCCTCAGCCCGCTGTTCCTCCGCTATTTTTGCCGGCATTGAAAGCCGGCGCCCGGTTTTGGTCTCAAAATGCTTCAGAATTTCCTGTGCTTTGTCAGGCATCAGCCTTGCCCGGATTTTGATCCATTCTTCTTCTTTTTCAATTTCAAGCACTTCCGCCTGTTTTCTCAGCACCGGTATCAGTTTGGAAATAACAGCTTTTGCTTCCTCTGTCAGCCGGATCAGACGCTCGGTTCTGTCTTTGCGCTCCCTGAAATTATTCTGCTTCATTTCTGCTTCCGTCAGTTCCAGATAATAGGCTTTCAGAAGTTCGGTCAGGTTGCGCGCCCGTTCCGAAGGGACAAAACTGAGAAAATATTCCGCTGCCTCGTCCCGTGCTTCCATGCGCCGGACCGCTTCCTGCTCAAGCGATGCAAGTTCTGTTTTGGAAAGATCGGCACGGCTGCGGCGCATATCCTCCTCGATTTTCTGCAACTCGTTAAGCGTATCGCCACGTTTTCCCAGCATATTCTGGATTTCGGTGAGCAATGTCAGGGTTTCTTTGAGGGTCTCATCTTCTTTGCCCAGGCTTTGCATTTCCTGACGGACAGAAACCAGATCATTCATATATTTGGCAGCTTCGGTTTCCAATCGGGCAATCGCATCCTGTTTCAGGGCTTCGGTGATCCCATCGGGAATTTCAATGCCGCTTAACTGACCCCGCCCCAGACGCTTTTTCAATTCCACAGCATTGGCATGATTCTGAAGCGCCAGCTTTTTGGTTTCGCTTATCAGCGTCAGAAACTGTTCGATTTTCCCGCTGACCGTGTTTTGCACCCGGACCAGTTCGTTGCGGCATTTCTGCTGTTCTTCAATAATCCTCACCCTGGCAGCCAGCATGTTCTCATAGTTTTTGGCCCCGGGGTTTTCTTTTTTTTCCTGCTTTTTTTCCTTTTTATCCTCCTTTTCCTTTTTATCCTCCTTTTCCTTATCCTCCTTTTCCTCCGCCTTTTTTTCCGCCTGTTCCGAGACTTTTTCCGGCTCCGGGGGCTTGGCGTCGGCGGAAGTAACCGGTGCCGCAGGCTTCGTTTCCGGCTTGGGCAGTTCCAATCCGGCAAATTCGTACAGTTTTTTCAAAATATTTGTTTTTTCTTCAAAAGACTCGTCCTGAGCCAGACGCACCAGAGGGTCTTTCAAAGAATCCGATTTCATCTGCGCGGCTTTCAGTTCAGCCTCAACTTTTTCAAATTCTTCGCGACGGGTTTGAAGCTCAAGCTGACTTTTCTTTAATTCCTGCTCACCATCCTGAAAATTCTGCAAAATCTGCTCGGCGGTCCGGTCTTTGTTCCCGGCTTCCCATTGCTGGGCCTCCGCGACAGACTCGGATGCTTTTTTCAGATTTTCCAGCCGCTCCTGCGTGTCTTTGAGCGCGGCTTGGGATTTTCCGATCTCTTCTTCATTCCGAGCCGTCTGTTCTTTTGCTTTCTGAATCACAGCCCCCGCGTCAGACATCTTTTCCGAGAGTGCTTTTTCAGCATCAGACAGGGCTTGTGATGTGCTTTCTTTCGGAACCGCGTCTTTTCCGATTTTTCCCTGTCCTGTCATATCGTCCAAAAGCTTTGCAATCACCCGCATTTTGAAAATATGGCTGCTGAGGACTGTCGCATCTCCCTCAAGGGCTTCCCCGTATTTTACCAGCGATTCCAGCGCTGAACGCATCGCTTCGAATTTTTCAATCCTTTTGTTATGATAGGCAATCAGTTCTTCAGCCGCGGCGGCTGCCTCGCGGGTCTCTTCGGGGCGCGCTGCGGCAAGTTTTGCAGCATCAGGCGCGGCAAGCGATTCTATATCCTTGGCAGCAGCGAGCATTTCCTCTTTTCGGGCGGCAAAGCGTTTGTAAGACAGATTGAGCGTTGTGCTGAGCCATAAATGCTCTTCCAGCAATTCGGAAATTTCCGCTGCCAGTTTTTCCGGAGTCTTTCCCGAATATTCCTGTTCCACAGCCCGGCGTTTGAGTTCCTGCGAATGCGTTGCTTTGGCAGCATTATGGTAAGACTCGGCTTCGATCAGCGATTTTTTCGCATCCTCAATGCGTAAAACGGTCTGTTCAAGTTCCTTCTGCGCTGCCTGCGCCTTTACCTTGAGGGCAGTCTCCCATCGGCTCAGTTCTTTCCGCTGATATTCAAGATTCTTTTTGCTCAGGATATCGGGGACAGACTGGGGCAGAAGGGTTTTGTCTCCGATACGCAGGCTGATTTCCAACTGAAAGCCTTCCAGCCGCCCGAGCGCCTCGTTCATGGCCGCGGCAGCGGACTGCGCCGCCTCAATCTGAGCGATAAGCTGATCCGCAGATGTCTTTTCTCCGCCAACCAGTTCAAGCCGTGATTTGAGGGCGTCAGCCCGTTTCAGGGTGTGATCCAGCATCATCTTGGCGGCATCGGCAGGGGACATCTTCGGGTCTGCCGGGGGTTTTTCTTCGGGAATGACGGCAGTTTCGGCTTTTTTCCTTGCCCGCTCAAAAAATATTTCATTTTCGGACAGCCCGCGCAGTTGAGCGAGAAACGCATGATGCGCCTCTGTGAAAACAGATTCTGCCTGTTTGAGCAGTTCCTCATTGCTCAGAAGATGCAGTTGGGCTTTTTTTTCGGATTTTTCCGCGGCCGCGGGTTTCGGGTTTTCTTCGGCAGCAGGCAGTACCGTGCAGAAGAAAAGCATTGTCATCACAGCCGCCGTAATTTTGAAATTTTTCATTTTGTTTGCTCCTTATTCGCAGTAAAACGGCCCGGCTGAAAACAGACAAACCCGTTTTACAGAGGAAATCAGTAAAACGGCCCGGCTAAAAACAGACAAACCCGTTCTACAGTTGCGTTACAGTAAAACGGGACAAAGCTGAAAATAGGCAAACCCGTTCTACAGTTGCTACTTCTGTGTCTGCCAATACAGCCATGCGACCGTCACGGCAACAGCACATACCAGCATAATATGCAGCACTTTTCCCCCGCAAATGAGAAAACGGACTTTTCCGGCAGCGTTCTGTCTGTGCATCCTGTCAGCGGCAACCGAGACAAGAGTTGCCAGACCTGCCGATATATATCCCGCATAAACCGTGTATGTCATCATCCGGAAGCCCGTACCCCGGAGCGAGTAATGCACCCCTGCCGCTGTCGCCAGTGAGGCGGCGCATATCAGCATGGCCGCGGACAGTTTTTCAGGCCGTATCAGATAAGCCGCATATAACAGAATGAAAACAGCGATCAGCGGAAAGAAATTTTTAAAAAAAAGAGAGGTCGGGCTGTCGCGAAGGATATGGGATACCGCAACCATCCGGCAATAGGAGGCTGCCGCAGGCTCCGAACCCGGAACTTCCATGCTGTCCTGATACAGAACGGTGTCAGCAATGCGCCATCCGGAAAGGGGTTCTGTGAGCCGAGACGCAGACGCTCTCTCAGCATCCTGCGCGGAGGCTTTTCCGGTGCCGTCTTTATGATATGCCGCCGGCGGAAAACTCGGAAGATCAGGGACGTAAATCAGTTTTGTACCGGGCAGGTCTGCGTGGCGGAAACAAATCTTTACGGACTGCCGGTCAAACGGATAGAAAGCCGCGTCAAAATTATTTTTAAAATCTGCGATCACCCGGTATGAACGGACCCTGACATTCGCTCCCGCAATAAATTCTTCCTTTGTTTCGGCAGGGGAGACAACGAAAGGACTGTCCAATCTGACCGGATTCACCGCATTTGTAAATACAATACGGGAATCGTCAAAACTTCCCTGAAAACGGAACCAGAGAAAAAAATCGGCGGTATAAGTGCCTTCCGCAATATTGAGATTGTAAATTTTATTGATATCAATTCCCGCATACACCACCTGCGTTTCGGAGAAAACCTGTTTGCCGATCTTCAGTTCTCCGACAGGATAGACAGGCTCAGACACCGACAGCGTGTTTTTTGCCGGTGCCCCGGCGTCGGCAATATTCACATATTGCCGGAATGCCGGGAGAAACATCTGCTTCTGCCAGACTCCCGCAACCAAAGGCGCGACGGCATTTCTGTCTTTGTCAAAGTAAATATCGCCGGCAACACCGGAAACGGCAACACCGGGGCTGTCAAACCGGGCCAGCGCGTCTCTGACTTTCCGGCGGTCCTCCCGCAGGTCCTGCCCGGCAATCTCGGCTCTTTTAACCGCTTCAAGCGCAACTTTTACGGCATCATAATAGCAGGCGGCAATCCATGAAGGTTCTGCGCCGTATTTTTTAAAAAACATTTCTCGGAAATCATCGGCTCTTTTGCCTGCCATATCAGGGATAAAGGGCGCAACAGCATAAATGCCTTCCGAATAATATCCGGGGGATTCCTGTTCCCGGGGCAATGCGTTGAATCGGCTGATAAACGCCGGCGTTGAAAAGGAATCTGCGCCGATGAGGGGAAAATCCGTTCCCGGATACCTTAATGCGCCGGAAAAATCCACGCCCGTAGCCGCGCCGGCACCGCAGAAAATCATTCCCGGGTCATCCGCGGACCGGAGCCAGCCCACGATATTTTTCAACTGCCGCTTTGCCTCTCTGCTTTCGGTGTCAATTTTCCATTCGTTTTTGATGCCAAATCCTAATTTCACTGCCTCGGATTTGAAATTCCGGGCAAGAGTTGCCCCGTATTCGCTGTCATCCCAGATCATGCTGACGGTTGTTCTGTCCAGGGCTTTTTTCATATAATTTGCGATAAAAGTCCCCATGAAGCGGTTGTCCGGGACCGTTCTGAAATACCAGTCATTTTCAAGGGTAACGGATTCGGCTGTGGCAGAGGCGGTGATCGCAGGGATACCTGTTTTTTTGTAGATGGTCCCTGCTGCTACAGATTCCGCGCTGCCGTAATGCCCGATGACCAGAAGGACTTTGTTCTCATCGGCAATCTGAGCGGCGATTTTTATGGCAGTCTGTCTGTCTCTGTCGTCATATATGAGCAGTTCTGTTTTTTTATCCGAAAAGAAGCTGTCCCGACGGATTCTGTCAAGATATAAGCCGATTCCCCGGCGCATTTCTTCGCCGTTTGCGGAATAAGCGCCGCTCACGGGACCTGCGACAGCGATATAAATCACCTGCTTTTTCACATTGAGGGGAGATGAGGGTGCCAGCAGCAGGAACCCGGCAACATTGACGATTATAAAAAACAAAACCGCCGGCAATATTTTTTTCATCGGCCAAAGCATAAAATCAGACAATTCCTTTTTTTTCAGTTTACCGCAAAGCCGTAGGGGTAAGCCCCTGTGCTTACCCTGTGCCGGAACACGGACATATCGTTATAGCAAAGGGCAGCCACGGGGGGGCAGCCCCTACGTGTGCTTTGCGAGAGATAAAAAAAGTTTCTCGCAAAGCCGTAGGGGTAAGCCCCTGTGCTTACCCTGCATGTTTACCCCGAAACGAGGGCTGCCACGGGGGGCTGCCCCTACGGTTACGGGTTATTTTTTTTCTTCAAAAGACCAGTTGCGGATATGCTGTCCTCCCAAGGGATTGTGATACCATCCTTTTATGCGGGGCTTGGTCATACAGTGATATATTTCAAAATAAACCGGAATCGCAACCGCGTCTTCTTCGCACAGTATCTCTTCGGCGCGCCGGTAAGCGATTTTTCTCAGCTGCGGATCAGATGTTTCTCCTGCCCTGCCAAGGAGTTCGGCAAATTCTTTGTTTTCCCAGCCCGTGTTGAACCGGGGAGCCGCGGGATTGAAAAGGCTCATCCATGCGGCAGCATCAGGATACCCGGCGCACATTTCGGTTCGGAAAATATGCGGCGGATTTCCCCCGGCCCCGGTCGCCAACGCCTGATACGCGGCCTCATCTTCCGCTTCAAGTTTTATCCTGATATTAAGATGATGTTCCAGAATCTGACGAACCGCATCTGCCATTTTCTGATGAAAATCGGATTTTCTGTATAAAAGCGTCAGTTCGGGAAAGCCCTTTCCTTCAGGATAGCCAGCCTCAGCCAGCCATTTTTTCGCCTGTTCATGGTCAAATCCTATACCGATTCTGTCTTCGGGGGCAACAGCCCCGAATGCCGGGGGACGCGTGCAGACTGTTGCGGCTTCTCCGTTGCCGTCAATGACCGCATCCACCAGCAGCCTTCGGTCAATCGCAGCCGAAATCGCTTTTCTCACCAGCGGGTTGTCAACCGGTGCCTGTCTGACGTTGAAGGCATATCCGTAGGTGCAGAAATGCGGCACCTCGGTGTATTCCTTTTTCAGCGCCGGGTCATTTTCTATCCGGGAAAGCGATTCGGACGGAAGCCTCAGATAACTGCTTCCCATCACATCCAATTCGTTGTTCTCGTACATGGCAAGCCCCAGCGAACTCTGCGTTATCACATAATAGCGCACTTCCGGGATGGAAACATTCGCCGCGTCGTAATACGCGGGATTCTTTTTCAGGAATATGCCCCTGCCTTTTTCCTCCAAAACCGGCATATATGAACCGTCTGTCTGAATATTTTCAAGTTCTGTCCACTCCCTGCCGTGTTTTTCGACAACGGCCCGGGGCAAAGGACGGAAAACCGGAAGCCCCGCCATCAGGGGGAAGTAAATCGCAGGCTTTTCAAGTCTGAAGACCACGGTGAAATCATCCGGAACAAAAACCCCGAGTGCCGACACATCCCCGATTTTACCTTTGTGGATGGCTTCGGCATTTTCCAGAATATACAACATGCGGGCATCGGGACATTTTGTATCCGGACGGATATTGCGCCGGATTGCCCAGAGGACATCATGAGCCGTAACCGGGCTGCCGTCTGTCCATACCGCGTCAGCGCGCATGTCAAAGATAAAAGTCCTGCCGCCAGAGCTGGCTGTCCATTTACTTGCCAGTTCGGGAACAGCTTCGCAGGTTCGGGGGTCAATATCGGTGAGTCCCAGAAAGAGCTGTTCGGCGATCTCCGCAGAAACGCTGTCTGCTGCAAAGCCCGGATCCAGAGTTTCGGCGGATTTTTTCAGCGGAAGCAGCAGCGTGAAATCTTCGATATAGTTGAACAGGTCAGATTCGTATTTGTGTTGTGTGTCTGCAAAAAGGAACTCTCCGTTTTTCATCAGTTTGATGTAAATTTCTTTGTCCCTGATATCTCCTTTGGGCGTAAAAGCATATCCGCCGAGAACCCCTTTCCAGTTTTCAAGGAATTTGAGGGTCGCGGCAATAACAGCAGGATCGGCAGAGCCGCTTTTCTCAACAGTATATGCCAGCACCGAGATGGCATCATATCCCTGCGCGGCCCAGGTGTCGGGCGCAAATCCGTAGCGGGCTTCAAATTCTTTGACAAAATCACGGGTCAGTCTGTCCGGGGCACCGGGATAAAAAGTGGTGGGAACCGCAATGTTTTCGGCTGCTTTTCCGGCAATTGCCCAGAGGTCCGGAGTGTCTAACCCAGAGCCGCCCATAATGGGCATATCCGCTCCCATTTCCCGCAACTGTCTGACGAGCAGGGCTCCAGCAGGCATTCCTCCGGCAATCAGCACGGAATCAAACTCGTATTCTGTTTTCAGTTCGGCGATCACATCTTTAAATTCAGTATCCCAGTTAAAATAGGAGCGGGTTGCAACGGTTTCAATTCCCAAAGCGGTTGCCCGTTCTTTGAAAACATCTGCCAGCGCCTTGTGAACCGGCAGTCTTTCATAAAAAATGACGGTTTTTTTTGCCCCGATGCGGCGGGCATACGCTGCCATAGACCTGCCGAATTCATCTTCTGCGGGAATGTTGCGGAAGGTAAAGTTCCCTTTGTATCTTGTCAGATCCGGATTTGCCGCCCCGTAGGTGATAAAAACGACGCCTGCCTGCTCATAAATAATGGATGCGGTCATGGCAACTTCGGAATTTCCGTGTCCCACCACAGCGATGACATCATCTTTGGCTGCCAGTTGTGCGGCGATCTTTTCTCCTTTCTCCTCGGCGTCTTTATCGTCATAGACAAGGGTTTTTATTTTTTTACCCAAAATTCCGCCTTTGAGATTGATTTCCGACACTGCCATGGTGACGCCTTCCAGAAAAAAATTGGAATAGGCAGAGGTCCCGACAATACCGATACGGATATCGTCTCCGGTTTTTTCCTGTCGGGCATGGACCCCGGCAGCGTGGAAAAAAATGATCAGAAAGGTTAGCCCTTCGGCTACGCTCAGGACTGCGCGCATTAGGGTATGAGCCCTTCGGCTACGCTCAGGGCTGCCCACGCTGTTATTCATTCCGTTATTCATTCCGGTTCTTTCCTTTTCAAACCGCTTTGTCATCCCTACTTCTCTGTAGAGCGGGTTTGAAACCCGCTTTACTGAAGAACCCGCTACCCTTGTGGGCAGCAAGCTGCCCGCCCTACTTCTTCTCAGCGGGTTTCGGCGGTTCCGGGGGCGATTCTGCCTGCTTTTCGGCAGATTTGTCAACAATTTCGGATGTTTCCGGCGATGTTTCCGGCTGTTTTTCAGCAGATTCGTCAAAAGTCACAGCGGCGGGTTCTGTCTGTTTTTCCGCTGGCGCATCACTTTTTTCTGTTTCGGAAGTTTTTTCTTTATCGGAACCTGCTTCTGTCACAGACCCGGGTCCTGCATTGATAATCTCTGTGTAGTTCTGCAAAGGAAGGGTTCCCACAAGAGGCATACCGCCGTCTTTTCCGGCACCGATCACAACGGTTTTGGCATTGTCGGATTCGGCAAGTTTCAGTGTTGCCTGAATTGACATCCAGTGAAGTATCTGCGGCGTGAGCGCACGGTTAAATATCTTTAATCCCTCTGCCTCAATCATTCGGCGTTCTTTTTCCTGTTTTTCTTTGTCAAGCCTGAACTCATACGCGGCAGCCTTGTGTTTTTCCCTGATCTTTTCCTCTATGGATTTGTCAACACTCGCCGGGAGTTTCATCTGTTTGATGATGACGTCATCCACATTTATATAACGCTGGGCAATCTGCTCCACCGCATCTCCCACAGACTTTTCAATGATTGCCTGTTTGGTGGTATAAACTTCTTCGGCATCCAGCTTGCCGATCAGCACCCTAAGCACGTTTTCAATTTCAGGAATAATCACAACATTCACATAATCGGGTCCCACGCCTTTGTGCAGCATCCCCAGAAGCTTATATTCAGGCTGATATCGAATTGAAATAAGGAGGTGAATTTTCAGACCGTTTTTCGTCAATACATCAAATTCATAAAAAACTTCCTGTACCCTCACATTGTAAACATACATCTTGTCCCAGGGAAGAATGAAATGGATCCCTTCGGAATAGATATGATCTATCCGAGTTCCGCCGAAGAAAAGACTCCAGAAGACCCCTGCGTGACCCGCGGGAACAATGATAACAATATTTTTAATAAAAAAAACAGCGATGAACAGAAGGATCAGGAGCGGTGCCGCAATTGAAAGAGAATATTTTTGTAAACCTGCCTTGAATTTCTGATAAAATTCTTTCATTTTTCCTCGTCTGTAGTCCTCACCCCCCGGCCCCTCTTCCCAATGAGAGGGGGGAAAATATTCATGCGGCGGTTCTGTCTGCGTTTCTGTCCTGTTTTTTATCTGAAGCCAGAAGCACCATCAGTCCGATCAGAGGTGAAAAAAGAACCGAGCAGAAAAGATAGCCCCAGAATCCCATTTTTCTGTTGACGCCTGCCGCGCCGATCACGATACTGACGGCAAAGTATATGAGTTGGAACGGCAGCGGCGCAGCCAATATCCAACCTAAAGGTAAATACTGCATTGATCCGAATTCCTTTCGGAAAAAAAGCCCCTCCGGTACAGGATTGTACAGGATTATACAGGATTATACAGGATCAGAGCAGAGGGGCTGTTTTGTTATTTGCCCATGTCTGAGGCGACCTGTCTGCCTTCCTTGAACATTTCGTTATAATAATCCTTTACTTTCTGAGGATCAAATGTCAGGAAGGTGCCGCCCGAAGCAAAGTGCTGCGCAAAAACTTTACCCACCGCATACGTGGTTGCCCCGCCGATGATAGGCATGGTGACAACGCCGGCTGCTGTGCCGATGCCTGGAACCAGTTTGGACAGGCTTGCTGCCAGGGGGGCAGACAGCGTTGCAGGCACTGCCCCGCCGATCAGGGAAGAAAGGATATTCTTCACGATGTCCTTGGAGAACGGCACGCTGTATTTCTTGGCAAGCACTCTGAGCATATTCATCTGTACCAGAGTGACGCCGGCAAAATCTGCCAGCGGTATGGGGATCAGACCGACTGCCATCGAGGTATAAACATGTCGGCGGATCAGTTTGTCCAATTCTTCTTTACTCATTTCTTTTGCCGCTGTTTCCTGAATGTTTTCCTTTTCTTCTGTCATATTTCCTCCTTAATGATTGACTGACTTTCATCCTTGCAATCCGAGACGAGATTCTTCGCTTCGCTCTCTCAGGTTGTTTAGCCTGCCGAAACAATGACAGGGATAAGATTTATAACTGTTTCTGCACCGGTGCCGAAAAAAAAAGGGAGGTCAGAGTTCGTCTGAAATATTCGACGAACAGGGACTATCTTATAATATCCCTTTGAATATATCAATAAAAAAATGCCGGCTGAATTTCAGTGTGCCGGAAATGTCTGTCAGATTTATGGAGAGCGGAAGAAAAAACGGAAAGTTTAATGCAAAAAAAAAGAGCCGCCTTTTGCAGACGACTCTTTATTTTTTTGTGGCGGGGACGACGGGACTTGAACCCGCGACCTCCGGCTTGACAGGCCGGCGTTCTAACCAAAACTGAACTACGCCCCCGAATAAACGGTCAGTGACGAGTGACCGGTGATAAGTGTTCCGGAAATATCATTTTTTGAGTTTTACCATCCTTACAGCGATGGTAGGCGGAACAGGGATCGAACCTGTGACCCTCGGCTTGTAAGGCCGATGCTCTCCCGGCTGAGCTATCCGCCCTCATTGAAAGAAAATCTTTTAGCACTTCCCTGAAGTCATGTCAAGCATAAAAATTACGGATTCCATTTTTTTAGCTGCGCCCCTTGCGAAAGAGACCTCACCCCCCCCGGCCCCCTCTCCGAAGGAGAGGGGGGGTCGTCTCCCCTCCCCTTTGGGGAGGGGCTGGGGGCGGGATTTCTGCGGCAGCGAAAAAATTCAACTGCGTAACTCCTAAAATCTTATAAATCCTGTAAATCCTGTATAATTCTGTATAATCCTGTAATCAGTTTATAGATGCCGGCTGTTCTGTCACCTTCTTTTCCGTGGGGATCATTTCAATGGTCATGTCATTTTCTTTGAAAAGCTTTTCCCCCTCATTCAAAACCAGCGAATATGACAGCACTTCATCTATATGGTCAACCGGAATGATTTTGATCTGCTTTGCCACGCTGACAGGGATGTCTTTCAAATCCTTTTCATTTTCCCTTGAAATAATAACAGTTTTGATGCCGCCACGGTGTGCGGCAAGCAGCTTTTCCTTTAAGCCGCCGATGGGCAGCACCCGTCCCCGCAGCGTAATTTCGCCGGTCATGGCAATGTCCCGGTGTACCGGCCTTTTGGTGAGCGCGGAAACAATGGACGTACATATCGTAATCCCTGCCGAGGGTCCGTCTTTGGGAATCGCGCCTTCGGGAACATGAATATGAATATCGCTTTTCTTATGAAAATCCGGCTCCAGTCCCAGACGCACGGCTCTGGAACGGGCATAACTCACGGCTGCCTGTGCGGATTCCTTCATCACATCGCCCAATTTGCCGGTAATCATCAGATCGCCTTTGCCGGGCATGATAAGGGTTTCAATGCAGAGCAGTTCCCCGCCGACCTGGGTCCATGCCAATCCGGTCACAATCCCGATCTGATCCTTTTCTTCGATATGACCGTGGCGGAACCGGGGCGGTCCCAGATACTTATGCACCGTTTTGGGGGTGATCTTAAAGGTCTCAAGTTCTCTGTTTTTGACGATCTCCCGCGCCATTTTCCGGCTGACGGACGCTATTTCCCTTTCAAGGTTTCTGACGCCGGCTTCCCGTGTGTAGCCCTGAATAATGCTGCGGACAGCGTTCTCGGAAAACTGGATGTCCCTGCCTTCAAGTCCGTTAAGCTTAATCTGCTTTGAAATGAGAAAATCCTGTGCAATCCTCAGTTTTTCATATTCGGTATAACCGGAAAGATGAATCACCTCCATACGGTCCTGAAGGGGCATGGGAATTGCATGGAGCGTATTGGCAGTGGTGATAAACAGAATATCGGTGAGATCATAATCCAGATCAAGATAATGATCGCTGAAACTGTAATTCTGTTCGGGATCAAGGACTTCAAGCAGCGCAGCCGAGGGATCGCCCCGAAAATCCATGCTCATCTTGTCCACTTCGTCAAGACAGAAAACCGGATTGTTCACGCCCACTTTTTTCAGAGACTGTATAATTTTCCCCGGCATTGCGCCGATATAGGTGCGGCGGTGTCCCCGAATTTCAGCTTCGTCCCGGACGCCTCCGAGGGAAAGCCGGACAAATTTTCTGCCGGTTGCCCGGGCCACTGATTTTGCCACCGAAGTTTTTCCCACGCCCGGCGGCCCCACCAGACAGAGAATGGGCCCCCGGACTTTCTTGAGCAGGGTCTGAACTGCCAGATATTCAACAATGCGCTCTTTGGGCTTTTCCAGCCCGAAATGATCTTCATCCAGAATTTTTTCAGCTTCGCTGAGATCATCGGCAATTCTGCTTTTGTCATACCATGGCAGACTGATGATCCATTCGATATAGTTTCTGACCACCGTTGCTTCTGCGGACATGGGCGTCATCATCTTGAGCTTTTTAAATTCATGGCGCACTTTTGCCGATGCCTCTTTGGACATTTTTTTTCGGTGGATGCGCTTCTCAAGCTCTTTGAGATCGGAGCCGGGTTCTTCCTCCGCGCCCATTTCCTTGCGGATTGCCCGCATCTGCTCATTGAGATAATAATTTTTCTGGGTTCTCTCTACCTGCTCCTTGACTCTGCCTTTTATCTTCTGATCCATCCGGAAGGCTTCCATTTCCATCTGCATGAGCTTGAGCAGGAGGTTGAGACGCTTTTCCAGATCAAGGGTCTCAAGCAGTTTCTGTTTGTCTTCTATTTTAAAAGCAAAATGCGAGGAAACTGTGTCGCCGAGCCGCGAGGGATCCGAAATGCCGAAAATACTGCTGACCAATTCCTTTGAAATATTTTTATTGATACCGGCATAGTCATTGAAATTTTCCGCAATTGCCCGCGCCAAGGCATCAGCTTCGGCTGACATGCCGGCAGGCTGGGGAATTTCTTCGACTTCTGCCTGAAAGAAATTTTCATTGGGAACAAAGCGGATAATACGTGATCGGGATTTGCCTTCGATCAGCGCCTTTACGGTTCCGTCAGGAAGACGCAGCAACTGAAGCACATTTCCCAAAGTTCCCACCGCATTGATGTCTTTTTCACTGGGATTGTCAACCCCCGCTTTTTTCTGGGTGGCAAGAAAAACCCGTTTGTTGTTGTTCATGGCATTGGCAAGGGCGTTGACCGATTTTGTCCTGCCCGCAAAAAGCGGCACCACCATGTGAGGGAACACAACAATATCTCTGAGCGGCAGCAAAGGAAAAAGCTGCTTCCCCTCAGTCCCGTCCTGCCTGAAAATTTTGGGTAAATTTATCATAATGATTTTTTTCCGTGTTGGTTGTTGCAGGTTGCAGGCAGGGTGGGGCAGCTTGCCTCCCTGCTACGAACTCGCTACCCTGCTACGAACTCGCTATGTAAAACGGGTTTGAAACCCGTTCTACAGCAAGGCAGGGTGGGGCAGCTTGCCGCCCTGCTACGAACTCGCTATGTAAAACGGGTTTGAAACCCGTTCTACAGCAAGGCAGGGTGGGGTGAGCTTGCCGCCCTGCTACAAACTCGCTGCCTTTTTGGGTTTCAGTGCCTTATCGTAGAGGAGAATCGGCTCTTCTTTGTTCAGGATCACATCCTCGCTGATGACGCATTCTTTTACATCGGGGATGGAAGGCAGTTCATACATAATATCAAGCATACAGTTTTCCATGATCGCGCGCAAGCCCCGTGCCCCGGATTTTCTTTTGACCGCTTCATCGGCAATCGCGGTCAGCGCCGAGTCTGTCACTCTCAGATTCACGCCTTCCATCTCAAAAAGCTTCTGAAACTGCTTGATAATGGCATTTTTCGGCTCTTTGAGGATACGGATCAGCGAGGGTGCAGTCAGTTCGTCAAGGGTGGCAATCACGGGCAGACGTCCCAGAAATTCGGGAATCATGCCGTATTTGATCAGGTCTTCGTTCTGAACCGTTTTCAGAATATCGCCGATGCTCATCTCTTTTTCGCTGCTGATCTTGGCACCGAAACCCACCACCTTGGACCCCAGCCGGCGCCGGATAATTTTGTCCAATCCGTTGAAAGTGCCGCCGCAGATAAAAAGAATGTTGGCGGTATCCACCTTGACAAAATCCTGCTGGGGATGCTTTCTGCCGCCTTTGGGCGGAACGGAGGCCACCGTGCCTTCGATAATTTTGAGCAAAGCCTGCTGAACGCCCTCGCCGGAAACATCCCGTGTAATGGAGGGGTTATCGGATTTTGAGGCAATTTTGTCTATCTCGTCAATATAAACAATGCCGCGCTTGGTTTTTTCCACATCGTAATCGGCATTCTGAAGCAGGGAAAGAATGATGTTTTCAACATCCTCGCCCACATATCCGGCTTCGGTGAGACTGGTGGCATCGGCAATGGTAAAAGGGACATTGAGAAATCTTGCCAGGGTCTGTGCGAGCAGGGTTTTTCCCGAGCCGGTGGGACCGATGAGGAGGATATTGCTTTTGGCAATTTCCACATCGCCGGCAGATGCGCCGGAACTGAGGCGTTTGTAATGATTGTAAACAGCAACGGAAAGGACTTTCTTTGCGGTATCCTGTTCAATCACATAATCATCCAACTTTGCCTTGATCTCTCTGGGAATAATTCTGGGTTCAGGGTTTGCAAGGTCTTTTCCGCTTTCCTCTTCGATGATTTCGGAGCAGAGCGCAATACATTCATCGCAGATATAAACTGCGGGACCTGCGATGAGTTTTTTGACTTCTTTCTGATTTTTACCGCAAAAAGAACAGAACAGATTTTCGGGTTCACCCCGCTTTTTTGCAGTCATGTTTAAGTTCCCTCCTCCTCGTCCGATTCTTCCGGTTTCAGTTCATCGAGACGGTCCAGATCATCCCGGTTTGTGATCACATAATCCACCAGCCCGTATCTGACAGCATCGTTGCCGGACATGAAAAAATCCCTGTCGGTGTCTTTGGCAATTTTCTTCAAGTCTTTGCCGGTGTGAAAGGCAAGAATCTTGTTGAGGGTATCCTTCATGCGGAGGATTTCTTTGGCCTGAATGGCGATATCCGAAGCCTGTCCGTAGGAACCGCCGATGGGCTGATGGATCATAATCCTTGCGTTGGGGAGAGCGTAGCGTTTTCCCTTTTCGCCGGCAGCCAGCAGCACGGCAGCCATGCTCGCTGCCTGACCGATACATACGGTTGCGATATTGGATTTGATGTAGCGCATGGTATCGTAAACCGCCAATCCGGATGTGACCACGCCGCCGGGTGAGTTGATGTAAAAATTGATGTCTTTGTCAGGGTCTTCCGATTCGAGAAAAAGAAACTGGGCGATGAGCAGGTTTGCGATTTCGTCATTCATCGGGGTTCCCAGAAAAATAATTCTGTCTTTGAGGAGTCTTGAGTAGATGTCATAAGCACGCTCTCCTCTGCTGGTCTGGTCTATGACCATGGGTATGATTGGCACAGGGGTCTCCTTATTGAGAATTGAGAATTGAGAATTGAAAATTGTCAATTCTCAATTCTCAATTCTCACTTCTCACTTGCCTGAGGTTCCGGGACGGTTTCTTCCACGGTGCTGCTTTTAATAATAAGTTCCAATGCCTGTTTTTCAAGCAGGGTATGTTTGAAATAAACAAGTTCTTCTGTATTTTCTTTGTAATGAGTCCTGATTTCATCAGGTGTTTTCTTGAGCGCATCTGCCATAAGCTTCACTGCCGTGTCTAATTCTTCATCTGAAACCGTCAGATTTTCCTGCTCGATGATTTTGTTGAGTATCAGATGGCGTTTGACCTGTTTCACAGCAGAATCTCTGTATCTTTGCTCAAGAATTTCTTTGGTGATGCCCGCTTCTTCCATAGAGACATTGTGATAGGAAAAAGTCCTTTCTGTTTCTGCAATAATGCCTTCCAATTCCGCCTCAACCCATACATCGGGGACCTCAAATTCATGTCTTTCAATCAGTGCGGAAAAAATCTGTTCTTTCATTTCCTGTTCCGAGCGGTTTTCATATCCCTGTTTCAGATTTTTCCTGATCTGATCTTTGAGTTCATCCATAGAGGACTTGCCGAAAATTTTTGCAAATTCCTCATTGAGTTCAACGGGAATCTCTTCCCTGATTTCTTTAAGCGTTACACGGAAAGTGACATCTGTGTCTGCCAGTCTTTCCTGAGGATGGCTTTCGGGAAAATGCACGGCGATTTCTTTGCTTTCTCCCGGGTTCATACCGGCTAACTGCGTGTCAATTTCTCTGACGATATGGCCGGCACCGATTTTGAGGGCAAAATTTTCTGTTTTCCGGATGTCGGGAACCGGTTTTCCGTCTGCAAATCCTTCATAGTCAATCAGAACAATGTCGCCTTCCTGTGCGGGCCTGATTTCTTCAAGGGGCTTCTGACGGGTCAGGTCTTTTTTCATGCGGCTGATCTGCGCTTCCACTTCTTCTTCGCTGACCTGCCAGCGATGTTTTTTCAGACTCAGACCGTTGAAAGCGATGTTTGCGATGACAGGACCGATTTCAAGCATTGCCTCATATCTGTAGGGCGATTTCTCTTCCAGTTCGGGCGGGTCAATCTGGGGATTTCCGACATACATCAGATTTGTTTCTCTGACCGCGTTTTCAAAAGACTCCTGAATCAGTTTGGCAGATACTTCCGCGCTGATATTTTTTTTATAAAGCCTTTCCAGAACAGCGCGGGGGACCTTTCCGGGGCGGAAGCCCTTTATTTTTGCTGTTTTTCTGAGGTTGTCATAAGCCTCGTCCAATTCACGCGTAACCTCATTTTCCGGGATTTCAATGTGCAGTATTTTTTTGACACTGCTCACATCCTCTACATTCACTTGCATATCATGTTCCTTTCCGGCTTGAGGAATTTAAAAATCGGATATTCTCAATTTTCAATTTTCAATTCTCAATTTTCAATATATGGTGGTGCGAAAGGGGAGAGTCGAACTCCCATGCCGTCGCCGGAGCCGGATCCTAAGTCCGGTGCGTCTGCCAGTTCCGCCACTTTCGCAAAGAAATACTTTTTTTTTCAAGATGACCCGCAAATAGCAGACATTTATGAGTTTTTCGCTTCTCCCTTCGCGTGGGAACGGGAAAATCTGTTTTTCACGGACCGTATCAGACTTGACATTCGGATTAAAGTCCTTAGGCTAAGGACAGCGGCAGCCGATGAGGAAACTGCCTGTTTTGCGGGGGACATGCACAGAAAGGACACTTCTGTCAGGAAAATCCTGCCGATCCGTCAGGAATAATCCTGTAAATCCTGTACAATCCTCTAAATCCTGTTAAAAATAATATCAAATCGCAAATGTGTCAAGGAAAATTGAAAAAACACCTTTTATACCGCCTTTTTTGCAAAATGAACCGGACAAAACAGCATTTTGCCGTCATAGTGATTGCGATGATGATATGGGAGGCTGCGGGGTGCCCGCGATACGGGTATGCTGCCGACTGTATTGTCATAGATGCCGGACACGGCGGAACAGATGCCGGTGTCTGCGGGACCGAGGGTATCTGCGAAAAAAATATCCTTATGAGTCTTGCCCGGAGCCTTGAAAGCGAACTGTTTCAGAAAGGATACGGGGTAAAGCTGACCCGAACCGGGGATGTCAGTCCTGACACTTATGACAGAAGCGGGTGTCCGAACCGTCGGCGGGCAGATATTTTTGTCAGCCTGCATGTCGGGGGAAGTTTCACGCATCTTCCGGGGGCTGTCACGATATTTTATTTTGACAGAAAAACGGAATCCGTATCGGAACATGCCGGATTTGACAATAAAAGCAGGGATATGATGCTCTGGGATGATCTTTGGTATCCGCATCAGTCTGAGAGCAGACGTTTGGCAAAAATGATGCAGGAATGCCTTTCGGGACAGATAAAATCTGCGGAAATCAGGATTCGGGGCGCGCCGATTCTGATTGCCGAGGGGGCTGACATGCCGGCAGTCCTCATCGAAATCGGGTCTCTTTCAAATCCGGCGCAGAGAAAAGCACTGCAAAGCAGGCAGGGATTGTCCGATCTTGCAAAAGGGATCGGCAAAGGGATTGAGGCATTTTTTCTGCAAAAAAAATAATCAGATTAAAATTAAAACAGAAAGAATGAGGGAATGATGACGCTCACTACACAGGAAATCAATCGGAAACTGCTCCATCTTTTCGCTTTGCTGATGCCGGCGGGAATTTTTTATCTCCCCAAGATTCCCGGTATTTCAAATTTCATACCGGCAATGCTTCTGGCGATATTGCTGGCGGCTATCGCTGCTGTTGAAAAGCTTCGGTTTAACTATCCGAAAATCAATAATATATTTCAGAGCCGTTTCAGTTCTCTGCTCCGAAAAGAAGAGAGCGGGCATTTGACCGGCTCAACCTATCTGATCGCTTCGGCTCTGATCTGCGCTGTTGTGTTTTGCGATGCGCCGCATATTTCTTTCATGTCGCTGACGCTTTTCATACTGGGAGATGCGGTTGCCGCGCTTGCGGGGCAAAGCATCGGAAAGATCAAAATCGGGAAAAAATCGCTGGAAGGCTCGCTTGCCTGCTTTCTGCTCTGCGCGGTGCTGCTTTTCGCTGTATTTCCCTATATTCCGCTGCTGTTGGATCTGTGGGGCGGAACTGTTCCGCTGCCGCTTATTTTCATCACTTCCCTTGCGGTGACGGTTTTTGAACTTGTTCCTTTGAAGATCACAAACAATCTGATTATCAACGACAATCTTGCAGTTCCGGTGATTGCAGGCTTGTTTATGACATATCTTTATCCTTTTTTCGGATGATGGGATGGGGATTGAGGATTGAAGATGGGGATTGGAGATGGGGATTGAAGATCAGCGGGGGATCAGATCAGCGGGGGATAAATCCCCCGCCTCAAAGCTGAAGCACGCTGAAGCGTGCTATGGGGGTTGGACAGCCTGCTTCAGCAGGCTTGAGCTTTCAGCCCCGAAATTTATTTCGGGACAGGATGCGGGGGATAATCAGCGGGGGATAAATCCCCCGCCTGAAAGCGGAAGCACGCTGAAGCGTGCTATGGGGGTTGGACAGCCTGCTTCAGCAGGCTTGAGCTTTCAGCCCCGAAATTTATTTCGGGGACAGGATGCGGGGGATAATCGGCGGGGG
>JAIFKL010000138.1 GCA_020049595.1 Desulfobacteraceae bacterium | reverse complement strand
GAAAAATCGTTTTACGAGGGATTTCAAATCGCTACAAATATACCGCTCCTACGGAGCTTTTCTCAGAAGTTTTTCATATCCATTACAACAAACCCATATAACACCGTAATGCTTTCATTTCCAGTTTCGCCAATATAAACCGGAACTTTTAATTTTACAATCTTTTTAAAAAAATACTGCCTGTTGTTCTCCGCCAGCGTGTAATAAATCTTTGCCTCAATGCTGATTTCAGCTTTTCCCTCACAAACCCGAATCGGAACAGAGACAAATTTGCAAGGCACAGTATAAACCGGCGTTTCAATTTTCACGACTTCCGGCTTGTCTGAGGTGAAAGACAGATAAAAGGACGCGCCTTTTGCGAATTTCCCGCCCTCCGGCAGCGCAAGATGAAAAAGAATGGCTTGGGCATTGACGGAAACCGTCTGCGGGCTGAGTTGCAAAGGTTTCATGCTGCCTGAGACGGCTCTGCTTTTGAATTTATCTGATTTCATTGCCTGAAATTTCTTAAAATCTTCTTTGTTTATCCATAAGAAAGCAGATATGATAGACAGCGATACGATGAAAGCAAAGAGCAGGTTCAGGATCAGCCTTCCGATATATCCCACGCTTTTACGGATTCTTCGGCTGATGACAAAGAAAAAGATAATGATGGGAAGCGGCAGAATAAAAGCAAGCAGCGTTTTCATGAGATAAGTGTTTCCAATATTTTTGCCACGAATAAACACGAATGTTTCACGAATAAAACAAGAAGATGCACTTAATCTCGTTCCCACGCTCCGCGTGGGAATGCCGCCCGGACGCTCCGCGTCCGCCCCGGGAGTGCAGAAATTTTATTTTTGCCAAAATGCAATTTCCGCACTCCGGACGTTCCCACGCGGAGCGTGGGAACGAGATTAAGTGCGTAACTCTTATTAATGATATGAATATATTCCTGCTTTCATTCGTGTCTATTCGTGTCCGTTCGTGGCGAAAAAATATTCATCTTTCAGTTTTTTTCCACAGGATCATAACATTTCCATTTTCCGTCAATCAGAATTGTCGGAGATATATTCAATTCATCTCTGCCGCAGCGCAACAGCCGGTCACAAGTCATAATCCATCCGAGCAGGGGACCGTATTTTCGGATGCTCTGCACCGCATATTCCGAGCAGGAGGGATACATCGGACACTCGGACTGCCTGACCGCAGACAGATGATTTAAAGGTCCCCGGTAAAAATGAATTAGGGCAGAAAAAGGATCAGCGGCATTCACATCATCTGTTTTCATATTATGAGAATGAGCGCATGAAAATAAAGCGCAGGATAGAAATCGCAGAAGGAACGCATTCTCTCTTTCTTCCTTTGCGCTCTCCGCGTCCTTTGCGAGAACCTTTTTTTATTTCCGAAAATGTCTAATAATTTTCGAGTGATTTTAATCATTTTGATTCACCTCTTTCAGCAAGAAAACAGAATTTTGAAATATTTCTCTGTTTATTTTTTTCCGCTTACCATTTATGATCTTTGACAAAAGACGCCCTGAATGTTATTTACAAACCGGGCTGTGTAAAATTCATCCGGAGTTCTGAAATGAAATTTTAGCATTTCAGCACAGTAAAACAGTAAAACGGGTTTTAAACCCGTTCTACTTTTAGCGTAAAGCGGGTTTGAAACCCGCTCTGCGTTGGCTGTCGGTTCAAATGGCACAGATGCCGAAAATCGAAAGCAAAACAATGTCTGACAGAATAATCATACCCAATCGGAAAATCATTATCAGAGAAAAATATTTTCGCCCCTGGCATTTCTTTTTCATCACTCTGGGCGCGGTAATATTTCTTTTTCGCGGGTATGCCCAAGTGAATATCAGCTCCTCTAAAATGGAATACGGCTATTCGAGAAATATATATCCCTATATTGCCGATATATTTTCGCTGCCGGGCAAATGGATTCCCGCGCCCTGTTCCGCGTCCGAACTGTTTCTCGGAACCGCATTTCTTGCCGCGCTGATCTGGTTCTGCTGTCAGCTTTATCTTTGTTTCCGAAAACAGAAATCTGTGATAAAATTGTTATTTAAAACCCTGATTCATCTGATTGCCCTTGTTGCCGGCGGCTATTTTTTTTATTTAACCGTCTGGGGAATGAATTATCTGAGAGAATCTTTTGCGGTTTCCCTGAACCGGCAAAGCTTTATAACGCTGCAAGCATCTGATTATGAAAATACGGCAGAGGATATGGTGCTGCTGGCAAACACCTTTCAGCGGAATCCGTATAACACTTCAAAAGAATTAAATGAATTAAATGAGAAAACCGACAGGGCAGTGAAAAACGTCATCTCTCTGCTGATCTCTTCTCCGCTGCCGTCTCCGCCGCCGGTGAAATTTCTGCGCGTCAATGAAATGATGAATGCCTGCGGCATCTCAGGCATTTTTTTACCTGTTTTTATGGAATCCCATATCAATTCCGATCTGCTTTTATGGGAACAGCCTTATATCATGGCGCATGAAAAAGCGCATTTTATGGGCTTTGCGTCGGAAACCGACGCCAGTTTTATCGCCTATATCGCGTGCCTGAGTTCGGAATCCGCACTCATGCGCTATTCGTCTGTGCTGCACATCCTGCTTGCGCTTCGCCCCTATCTGACAGATGAAAAATGGGATCAGGCGATAAAAAAACTGTCTCCGCCTGTTCAGCAGGACATTCAGGAGCGGGAGAACCGTATTCGGAGCTATCAGGAGCGTTATGAACGGATAACGCGTCTGAGCCGAAAAGTCAATGACACATATTTAAAATTAAACTCGCAGGAACTCGGTATCCGTTCTTATCAGGCGGCATTGCCGCATCTGACGCTCTGGTGGAAAAAACAGAGAAAGATGACGTTTTGATTTTTTATCTCGTTCATGCACGCCGCGTGGGAATGTGGCCCGGACTTTCCGCGTCCGATGATGTAGGGGCAGCCCCCTGTGGCTGCCCTTTGCCGGTGGAAAGGGTAAGCACGGGGGCTTACCCCTACGGTTTCCCGTTCCCAAAGAAGATGATGTGTTAAAAAAAATGTATAAGAAATCATATTTTGCTTTATCTGAATAAAAGATTCATATAAAATCAGCAATTCATTAATATCGGTCGCTCTGAATATTTAATTTTCAGTAAAAATAGGGAGGAATATGCAATGAGGCTTCTGACCCGTTCCGATTTTGACGGACTGGCAAGCGCTGTGTTGTTGGTGGAAAAAGGAATTGTAGATGAATACAAATTCGTTCATCCCAAAGATGTGCAGGACGGAAAAGTGGAAGTGACTGCCAATGACGTAATGGCAAATATTCCTTATGTTTCCGGCTGCGGACTCTGGTTTGACCATCATGCAAGCGAGGAAGACCGTCTGGAACTTGAAAAACTCGAATTTGAGGGAGACTGCCGCCCCGCGCCGAGCGCGGCGCAGGTGATATGGGATTATTACGGCGGAGAAAAGACTTTCGGAAAACACCTGCTGCCCTTGCTGGAAGCGGTCAACAAAAGCGATTCGGGAAATCTGACCCCGGATGAAATCCTGAATCCGAAAGAGTGGATTCTGCTGTCTTTTATCATGGACCCCCGCACGGGACTCGGCCGTTTCAGAGATTTTCGGATCAGCAATTATCAGTTGATGGAAGATATGATTCAATACTGCCGCACAAAAACGGCAGAAGAAATCTTGCAGATACCGGATGTTCTTGAAAGAACAAGGCTTTATTTTGAGCAGGAAATGCGTTTCAAAGAAATGCTCAAACGCTGCTGCATGATTCACGGAAATGTGATTGTCACGAATCTGATGAACGAGGAAATCATTTACAGCGGAAACCGTTTTCTGGTTTATGCGCTTTATCCCCAACAGAATATCGAAGTCCGTCTGATGTGGGGAAAAGACAGGCAGAATGTCGTGTTCAGTTGCGGACACAGCATTCTGAACCGAAGCAGCCTGACAAATGTGGGGCAACTGATGCTGGCTTACGGCGGGGGCGGACATGAAAAAGTGGGGACATGTCAAGTTCCGCTTGAAGACCGGGAGCGGGTTCAGGAAGAAATTATCGGAAAGATGCTGAAAGATGGCTGAATTAAAAATGGAACCACGAAAACACGAAAATTTTGGAACACGAAAGCACGAAAGTTTTGGAACACGAAAGCACGAAAATTTTGAAGAACACGAAAATATTATAAAAACAGCTTTTCGTGCTTTTCCTTCCTTTCGTGCTTTCGTGGTAAAAAAAATAGCGGCGATCTTTGCCGTGCTGCTGGTCTGCGGGATATGCGGCTCGGCTTACGCTGACGGAAATAAAATTACCCCGGAACTGTGGATACGGGCGGTTATTCACACAGAAGACAAAGGCAATATTGAAGCTGTTTGGAAAAGCGGGGGGGAAGACGTCACCGGCTCCGGGGATCGCGTCATCTGGGGATATTTTTATGCGGATCCGGGGCTGGTCTCGTGGGGAAGCCCGCAGAATCCTGATTTGTTTGTCAAAATCTGGTTCGATCATACGGGGCGATTAGATGTCAATTTCTTCCATGTCTCTGTTCCGGATATAGATGTTTTTTCCGATTATCCCTATAACGGAACCCCTGATGAACACGGCACGGCAACCATGACTCGGCGTTATATCCGGCACTGCTATGAATCGGGGAAGCATCGCTCGGAAGAAAATGATGAAGACGGGAAATCCCCTCTCGGATACCGCTATGCGACCGGGAATAAACCGTCAGGATACGCGACAAGTCTCGGTATTTTCATCGCCGCTGTCCTACGCACCGAGGAAAAAGGCTCGCTGAATGCGCTCTGGTTAAAAGGCGGCGAAGATACGACTGCCAGCGGCGAAAAAGTGATCTGGGGGTATTTTTACGCGCCGCCCGAAGAAGTAACATGGGGCAACAAAAACAATCCGGATTTATTTGCAAAAATCTGGTTTGATGCGAGCGGCAGGTTGGATGTCAATTTTTTCCATGTCTCTGCGCCGGATATTGAAGTTTACTCCGATTTGCCTTATGACAGCTTCTCCATGCAGAAAGGCGCGACAATTCCGGAAAACAGATATGTCCGGCATGAATACAGCATAGAACCCGACTGTCCCGCAGAAGAACAGAACAGGTTTGTTTATAAAGTAATGACAGATACTTATCTCTGGTATGATACGGTGCCCAAGGTGGACTATACGACATATTCCTCGCCAGAGGCATTGCTCAAAGACCTGCGAAATCCGCAGGATAAGTGGAGTTATATCTCCTCAACAGAAGAATATTCCGAGTATTACGGAGAAGGCGTATATGTCGGTCTGGGCCTTCTCTATAAATTTGACAGCAATCATGACTGCCGGGTGGCTTTTGTTCATAAAGATTCGCCTGCGGACAAAGCCGGGCTGATACGGGGAGATAAATTTCTTGAAATCGGCGGCAAGACTATCGCTGATATAGAAAAAAACAATCTCTGGGATGCGGTCACTGGGCAGGAGAGCATTTCT
>JAIFKL010000051.1 GCA_020049595.1 Desulfobacteraceae bacterium | reverse complement strand
GGGCAGTCCGCGGCGGCGTGATTTGTAAAGCGAATTTTCAATTCGCTTCAAAAGCGATTTGCAAAATCGCTTTACCGAGGTCCGGCAGCGTCCCTGCCCGTCAAATTCATTGCGTAGTCCTTTGCGCCCTTTGCGTGCTTTGCGAGAAACTCATTTGCCGTCACAAAATCCTCACATTCACAATCCTGCCCCCGAAAATCTCCAAGGCCGCGGTTACCAAAGGATTTTTTACTGCCTCTTCTTTCAATGTTTCCTCACGGCTTTTTTTTTTCTGAATGTCTTCTCGCTGTAATTGCTGATTTGCTTTGGCTTTGATGACAAGTTCCGTTTTTTTGCCGAAGAAATCATCGCAGACTTTTCGGATAACACCCTCATTTTTATGGATTCTGTCCACAAAAAAGCCGTTGCCGTTGACTTCAATCTCCACTGTCTGCCCGTTTAACGCGCTTAAACTGCATTTTGTCAGCGTTGCACCCAGCGAGGGAGATGCTTTGGAAATCGCATTCAAAAGCTTTGTCCATGTTTCATCAAGCGAATCATCGGGATTGAAAGCAGGCGTCTGTGTCTGTGCAGACGGGAGCGGAGGCGTTATTGGCGGCGGTTCCGGCGGCATATAAGGGGGCGGCTTTATTTCAGCATCATCACGGGAAATGCGGGCAGGCTTTGGCGTTTCGCTGCGTTCCGGCGTTTTCCAGCCGTTTTCCGCATCCCGTATTTCTTCCGCATTTGGCGGAGAATCGTAAACGCCTTTTTTCAGACTGTCTATTTTTTCAATCAGCACGTCAATGGGCAGAACGGGTTTTGACTGAAACATCCGAATGAAAACCATTTCGAGCGCGAGCTTGGGCTGTGACGAAAAGTGAACCGCAGATTCTTCTTTGAATAAAATATCCAGCACCCGTGTCAGATAAATTTCGGAAACGCTTCTGATCTGTTCCGCCATCAATGCGGTCTCATGCGCGGGAACATCCACCAATTTATTGACTTTTTTGCCCATTTTGACGACCAAGAGATTTCTGAAATGCTCGATAAGGTCTGAATAGAGTTCTTTCAGATTATGCCCGTGATCGTAAATTTCGGTGAGAATATCAAGAATTTTTGAGACATCGCCTTTGAAAATCGCAGATGAAATATCAAACAATATTGCCCGGTCAATAATGCCGAGAATGTCCAATATCTGCTCGTGGGTAATCGCGCCTTCCGCGCAGGTGATGACCTGATCCAGCAGACTCAGCGCATCTCTCATGCTGCCGCCGGATTCACGGGCAATCAGATTCAGGCTTTCTTCTGCTATTTCAATATGTTCCTGCTTACATAGCCATGCCAGATGCTTTGAAACAGATTCGATGCTGATCCGCCTGAGATCGTGGCGCTGACACCGGGAAAGAATCGTGATGGGGATTTTGTGCGGCTCAGTGGTCGCAAAGAGAAACATGACATGCGGGGGCGGCTCTTCCAGCGTTTTTAACAGCGCATTGAACGCCGCAATACTGAGCATGTGAACTTCGTCAATGATGTAGATTTTATAAGAGCTGTGCGCAGGCAGATACTTGATGTTTTCCCGCAGCTCCCGAATCTGATCCACGCCGTTGTTAGATGCGCCGTCAATTTCAAACACATCCGCCGCGTTTCCCGAAGTGATTTCCTTACATGATCGGCATTCGTTGCAGGGCGTGGGCGTGGGTCCCTGCTTGCAGTTCATGGCTTTTGCCAAGACGCGGGCGACCGTTGTTTTTCCCGTGCCTCGGGGACCCGAAAACAGAATGGCATGGGCAACCCTGCCCGATGAAATGGCATTCACGAGCGTGCGGGTGACATGCTCCTGTTTTACAACCTGCTCAAATGTCTGGGGACGATACTTGCGTGCAAGAACAAGATAGGACATGGTTTTGTCATGTTGACAGGTGGCAGGTTACAGGTGGCAGGTTACAGATAACCTGTAACCCGTTACTTGTTACCTGCTAACTGCTACCTGTAACTAAAAAAATGGCGGAGAAAGAGGGATTCGAACCCTCGGTACCGTTTTTGACAGTACACACGATTTCCAGTCGTGCACCTTCGGCCAGCTCGGTCATCTCTCCGCATGAGAAAAATTTAACCACAAAAATTAACCGCGAAATCACGAAAGAAACGAAAAACACGAAAGAAAGATTTAAAATTTTTCGTGTCCTTCACAAATTTCGTGTTTTCGTGGTTCAAAGAAATCGGAACACGAAATCACGAAAGAAACGAAAAACACGAAAGAAGAACACGAAATCACGAAAGAAACGAAAAACACGAAAGAAAGATTTAAAATTTTTCGTGTCCTTCACAAATTTCGTGTTTTCGTGGTTCAAAAATCGGTGGCGGAGAGGGTGGGATTTGAACCCACGATCCCGCTTTCGGCAGGATACCGCTTTTCGAGAGCGGCGCCTTCAGCCTCTCGGCCACCTCTCCAAATTCATTTAAAAAAAACCTTAATATACTATTTCATCGGATATGTCAACAATCTTTCTGTCATTCGATAAAATTTTTTGTTCAATGTCCGAACCGCTGATTCGTCTGATTATTCTGATGATGCTGACCCTGACTTGAAAAAATGTCCGAACCCTGATTATAATGAAATTATAAATCTCGGAGCTATCAGAACATGAAAACTGTCCGAAGTATTGTTATAATATATAAGCAAAAAAACATGCCATTGAATATAATATTCTGATAATTAAGTATTATTTAAAAGAGATAATCAAAGACAGGGTGGAAAAAGACAGGCGGATTCCGCGATTCCGCGGAGCGATTTTCGGAAAAAGGGGGATTTTTCAGGATAAGAATCTGACTTTATATTAAAAAAATAACACTCTCCGAAATCGCGGAGCAGTCTCCGAAATCGCAGAGCGGTTTCGGTATTCGGGCGATGGAATCTCTTGACAATTTTTCAGATTCCTGCCATTTATTGAGCGGAGAGTGAGAAGTGTTTCCGCACATGGGTGCGGGAACGAGGGAAATCTATTTCAGGAGAACAACTATGGAAAAATTAAAGATCATATCTTTCGGCGCGGACGATATTGAAAACGTGCTTGCCAAAATGAATGAAAAACAATTAGATGAACTTGCATTCGGCGCGATTCAGCTTGACAAAACAGGAAAAGTTCTTTCCTACAATGCCACAGAAGCAAAGCTGACCGGCAGAAAAGCCGAAGAAGTCATCGGCAGAAATTTCTTCAAAGAAGTTGCGCCCTGTACGAGACGTCCTGAATTTTACGGCGTTTTTCTTGAGGGCGTGAAAAACGACAACCTGAATACAGTCTTTGAGTATGTTTTTGACTACAAAATGAATCCGCTCAAAGTGAAAGTTCACATGAAGAAAGCATTGGTGGGCGACAGCTACTGGATTATTGTCAAAAGACTCGGGTAAATAACTGTAGGGGTACGCCGGCGGCGCGCCCTCCGTCTGCGACGTTTCATTTGTATGTCACCGACATGCCCCTACACAGGACGCGGAGCGTGGGAACGGGAACTTAAAGCGAGTCATCTGAACACGGAGGAAAATGGAATTTTTCAACGGCTGGTTTATTCTCTTTGCTGCATTTGTTCTGGATTTTATTTTCGGCGATCCCCAATTTGCCCATCATCCCATACGATATATGGGCAAAGCCATAGAAATGCTGGAACCGCATTTCAGGACATGGGCAGCCGCGAGACAATTGCCTCTGCATACAAGTCTTATGATAGTGGGGGGACTGTTTGCGGGAAGCCTTATTTTTGCTGTATGGGGACTGACTTTTCTCGCGGTGACAGCCGCAGGTGCCCTGCATCCGGCATGTAAAATCTGTGTTGAAATTTTGCTTGTTTACTTCTGCATTTCTGCACGCTGTCTGCAAGATTCAGCAATGGATGTTTATCACTCCTTAGCAGAGAATGACTTGCCAGAGGCAAAAAGAAAAGTTTCTTTTATCGTGGGGAGAGAAACAGCAAATCTCTCAGAAGCAGGCGTAACAAGGGCTGCGGTGGAGACAGTCGCTGAAAATCTTGTGGACGGCGTGATTTCTCCGCTCTTTTTTGCGGCAATCGGCGGCGCGCCGCTTGCGATGGCATACAAAATGGTGAATACGCTGGATTCCATGATCGGCTATAAAAATGAGAAATATGAGTATTTCGGGAAAGTTGCCGCCCGCATTGACGACGGCGCAAATTTTATTCCCGCGAGACTGTCGGTTCCGCTTATCTCTCTTGCCGCTCAAGTGCTTTCGGGCAGGGGCATCCGAGCCTTTAAGACAGCCGTAAAACAGGGCGCACATCACGCCAGCCCCAATTCGGGATATGCAGAAGCGGCTTTTGCCGGAACCCTCGGCGTAAAACTCGGGGGACCTAACTACTATCACGGAAAATTAGTTTCCAAACCTTACATCGGAACGCAGTTCGGCGAGACAAAACCGGAACATATCAGAAAAGCCTGTGATCTGATGATGCTGTCTTCGTTTTTCTGCTTACTGCTTTTCGCTCTTATAAATTAGAAATTATCTCTCGCAAAGACGCAAAGAAAGGATTTTTTTAAAAAAAGTATGATGTAATGCTTTTGCTTTTACTTCTTTGCGGGCTTTGCGCCTTTGCGAGAAACCTTTATTGACAACATGCACCCGAGACTTCCCAAATCATACAAACATGCCTATCCGTTCAAAATCGGAACCACGTCATTTGTCTATCCGGATGGTTATGTTCCCAACGTGAAAATGCTGGCGCCTTATGTGGATGAAATCGAACTGCTGCTGTTTGAAAGCGCAGAAGAAAGCCTTCCGACAAGCTCCGAAATCAACACCCTGTCTCTGCTGGCAAAAGATTTCGATCTTGGCTACAACGTGCATCTGCCCACCGATATTTCAATCATCAGCCATGATGCGGCGATTGCCGATGCGGCGGTAGAAGCTTTGCGCCGGATCATTGATCTCACCTCCTGTTTGTCGCCTTCCACCTTCACGCTTCATCTTCCCTATCATGAGACATCCGCCGAGGCAGCAGATGTGAAAACATGGCAGGAACTTGCCCGCAGCGGCATTGCCCGCCTGCTCAATACGGCCGGCATAAAAAGTGAGACGATTTCTGTCGAGACGCTGAATTATCCTTTTGAGTGGGTGGAAGACATTGTAAATGAATTCCGTCTTTCAATTTGTATTGACATCGGACATCTTATCGTCTATAAAAGACTGTTTAGTTTGGCGTTTGACAGATATTCCGAAAAAACTTCAATCCTTCATGTTCACGGCGTTAAAGAAAATCGGGACCATCTGGCACTGAATCATATCACAGAAAAGGATTTACATTTTTTTATGGACATATTACAACGATTTAAACAGGTTGTCTCATTGGAAGTCTTTTCATATAATGATTTGAAAAACTCTCTTATCTTTTTGGAAAAATGCTGGCAGCGCGGAAAGGACAGAAAAACGTGATATTGATCGCAGATAATATACAGATTACAAACAGGGCTGTGGCCGAAGCCCTCAGCGAAATGCGCCCCCAAGCGATTCAGGAACTGGCAAAACAGTGTGAAGCCGCAGGCGCAGATATGCTGGATATTAATTCAGGCCCCCTTTCCCGTGATACTGAAAACAAGATGCGTTTTCTGGTTGAATCTGTTCAGGAAGTTTCAGACCTTCCGCTCCTTATTGACACAGCAAATCCCAAAGCAATGGCAGCCGGTCTCCGTGCAAACCGAAAAACGGTCATCATCAACGGCTTCTCCCTTGAACCTGCAAAAATTGAAGCCATACTGCCTTTAGCAAAAGAATTTGACGCTGATATGATTGCTTATCTTCTGTATCCCGACAGCCGTGTTCCGTCTGACAGTACACAACGCCTGAATATTGCTGTGGAAATATGCAATGAAATCCGAAAATCAGGCATAGACTCAAACCGCCTGATTATTGATCCTGTCATTGTTCCGCTGATGTGGGAAAACGGAACCGCTCAGGCATCGGAAGTGCTTTCGGTCATTCGGATGCTGCCCGATGTTCTGGGCTTTCCGGTCAGAACGGTTGCAGGACTTTCAAATCTCACTTCCGGAAAAGGAAACAGGGAGAAAAAGCTGATTGCGGAACAGGCTTATCTTCCCATGCTGGCAGCATCGGGTCTGACAATGGCGCTGCTCAACATATTCCACCATGAAACGGTACGGACCGCGCGGGTGTGCAGTCTGCTGATGAGACATTCTTTGTCTCAGACGGCTGCAATTTTTACATGGGAGGAAATATGAATAATACATATCGTGAACACAAGGTGTTATTTTGGGAGCGGACATCGGAAGCTTCGACTTCTCACAAACTGATCGGAGAAGAACCGCTTTCCATACGCATTCAGGCTTCTGTCTTGCCGAAGGCATCATTGACCGCCCGGATGATATTGAGACGATTGCCTGCTGCGAGGGTTCGGATACCAATACGGTCACTGTCACGCTGAACAAGTCAAGACTGGAGGCTATCTCATCGGAAACGGGTCCCCGGTATCTTGAAAGGCGGGGCTTTATCAGCCAGACCGGCTGCGGTCTCTGCGGCAAGGAAATCGTTGACGAGCTTTATCAGGCGATTCATCCCATAGAAGATGACAGAAAGACAGACATCCGCAACGCTTTGAAATGTCTTGACAAGCTTTCCCGGCACCAGCCGCTGCGCGAACATACGGGCGCGGCGCACGCGGCGGCGATTTTCGACTCAAATTATGCCATGCTTTGCATAGCAGAAGACGTTGGCCGTCACAATGCCTTAGATAAAGCCGTCGGCAAACTCTTTCTGGAGAAAAAACTCGGCGAAGCTTCGCTGCTGGTGATGTCTTCCCGTATCAGCTATGAGATTGTTCAGAAAGCTGCAAGAGCGCGTATTCCTGTCATTTTTGCCATATCCCGTCCGACAGCGCTTGCGGTGGAACTTGCCTCACAGCTCAATATGTCTCTGGTATGTCTTGCCAAAGGATCCGGCTTATACATTTACTGCTGTCACCACCGCATTCTGGGTATATCCGCTATACAGGGCGGACAGTAGTTTTTTGAGCGGCACTCTGTCAG
The DNA here is from genome assembly GCA_020049595.1 of Desulfobacteraceae bacterium. Lineage (GTDB taxonomy): Bacteria > Desulfobacterota > Desulfobacteria > Desulfobacterales > JAIFKL01 > JAIFKL01. The sequence continues at coordinate 4,162 of JAIFKL010000051.1, read as the reverse complement.
GTTTGATTCCGCGGGTTCAACGCGCAGAGGACATGAGAAATTTTCTCGTTCCCATGCTCCGCGTCCTGCGTCCGATAAGCAATTTCGGGACGCAGAGAGAGGGAACGGGAACCCCCTTTTTTAATCATCTCTTTGGAGAAAAATATCATGGAAATCAGGCAATTCCGATATTCATCGGATAATCTGAGCTATCTGCTTTATGATAAAACGTCTGCTTTGGCAATTGACGCCGGCGCGGTCGAAGCCCTTCTTGCTTTTATCAGCGAACAGGGACTGAAGCTTGAGTTTGTCACAAACACGCATCTGCATCCGGATCATACGGTCGGAAACAAGGCTGTTTTGGAACAATCCGGGGCAAAATATTTGGACAATAACACCTTGCTGGAAAAGGGAAAGATCAGACTCGGCAGAGAAGACATCACCGTATATCACACGCCGGGGCATACGGAAGATTCTGTCTGTTTTCACTGCGGCAACATATTGATTACAGGAGACACGCTGTTTAACGGCACGGTGGGCAACTGTTTTTCCGGTGATATCAAAGCCTTTTTTGAATCTGCGAAACTGCTCGCGTCTTTTCCGCCGGAAACAATTGTTTATGCGGGGCATGACTACATCAAAGAGTCCATGTTTTTTGCAAAATATGTGGACCCGGATAATAAGGAGATTGATCTGTTTTTAAAAAAATATGATCCGAACCATGTCTGTTCGACATTGGCGGAAGAATTTAAAATCAATCCCTATTTGAGATTCAATGACGAAAAAATGGCGGCGATTCTGAAAAAGCGGCCCCCTCTCCGAAGGAGAGGGGGCCGGGGGGGGAGGTCGGGGAAAAAAATATTTGCAGTAGGGGGCAGAGAAAATGAAAGCTTTGACGATAAAATTTGAAGGCGCTGAGAAAAAACTTGAAGTGATTCTTTCTTCTCCGCAGACGAATTTGCGTTCCAATGCTGACAACCGCTGGGATCGCGTCGTAGAAGCCAGCAGGGCGCTCATCCTCAGCCATGTATCCACAGAATCTTTGGATGCCTATCTGTTGTCCGAATCGAGTCTTTTTGTGTGGGAAGACCGCATCCTGATGATTACCTGCGGAAAAACCACGCTTGTCAAGGCTTTGCCGGAGATTCTCAATATCGTGGGAAAAGAGAATGTGGCGCATCTTTTTTATGAGCAGAAAGATTTTATGTTTCCCGATGAGCAGCCCTCGAATTTTAAAGCGGACGCGGCTTTCATAAAAGAATATTGTCCCGGAAAAATATACAGATTCGGTGTCCCGGGCCCGGATTGTGTGAATGTGTTTTACTGGTCTCAGGCGAATGCCGAATCAGAGCCGGACGCGACGCTGGAAATCCTGATGAACGATCCGGATCCCTCTGTCATGGACATTTTTTCAGAAAAAAATTCAGGCACCGCGGACCGGGCAGAAAGCCGGTCCGGTCTGAAAAACATATTGCAGCGCCGGATGCTGACAGACGGTTATCTGTTTTCGCCGCACGGTTATTCGCTGAACGGCGTTCTTGACGACAATTATGTTACGGTTCATGTAACGCCGCAGCCTGAAAATGCTTATACAAGCTTTGAGACAAATATCATAGAAAAAGACTATGCCGATATGGTAAACAGGGTGGTGTCTGTTTTCAGACCGGAAAGGTTTACGGTGGTGCTGACAAAAAACAGCGATGGCTTTGATCCGATGCTGACGGATGCTGTGCAGGGATACCTGCTTGCGGAAAAAAGCATGGAAAGCCTTGACCGGCGTTATGCAGTTAATTTTATGAATTACAGAAGGTCTTAGGATTGTGAAACCTTTGTGTCCTTTGCGGTAAATTTTTTTAAACCACAAAGCGCACAAAGATTATATCGTTACACCGATAGCGAAAGATAAATGAAAATATCAGACCCTTTTAAGATACTTACACCGAGTGTAACGCTGGACGCCGACGCAAAGCCAAATGGATGCTGTCCAAAACGCTTATGAGCAATTACTGCCGCCTCTGGTTCACAAAATCCGCTCGGCAGTCGCCGATTGGAGAAATAAGGGTTCTCCGAACAAAAAAAGCTGAAATCAAGCCTTAATGAGTATAAATTTAAAGATTGAAAATACCGTTCAAATGTATTAAAAGATGACAGTGCGGATTTCTGCATTTTCCCGAAATTTCAGATTGACATTCCGGAACCGAAGTTTACCCGGAGTGCGGAAATGAACCTGATTTTATTTTATAAGACAGCCCGTAGGGCGGACTAAGCGCAGCGTGTCCGCCATGCCATAATGGCGGACACGCTTCGCTTTGTCCACCCTACGAGGGAGGAAAAATGGGCTTGACTGAAATCTTTTTTAAAATCATCGAAGATAACAATTGTCCGCTTTATGACCTGGGAGATGAATTTTCGTTATCAGACACCGCCCTGTTTTTACCCCCAAACAAAGATGTGTGTCTGAAACTGACCCATGATATAAGCCGGGTCTGTTCACAGCCCGGGCATCTTGAAATCTCCCCGGATACTGCTGCCGGCCCTGACAGCAAAGATAAATTTTACTGTAGCGGCTGTACCGGTCTGATCCGGCTGTCATATAAAAACAAAGAATCAGGAGCAGCCGGCGCGGAAACCGGCGTCAAAGACAGCGACGACATTGACACCATTGCCAGCCTTCTGAGCAATTTCTCTTTTTTCCAAACCCTCAGCGAAAGTGAAATCAGAGAATTGGTCTCCTGTCTGAATCTTAAAAAATTTGAGAAAGACGAATTTATCCTGCGGAAAGGAGAACCCGGCACAAACCTGTTTATTCTTATTTTCGGCAGGGTTGAGGTGGTGGGAGATGACAATATCAGCATCGCCTTTCTGGGAAAAGGCGAGGTTTTCGGCGAAATGAGCCTTCTTTCCGGCGATCCGGTGGGTGCCTCGATCAAAGTTGTGGACCCGGCAACGCTTTTATTCATCAACGGCAAAGATTTCAGAAGTGTTTTAAAGAAATTTCCCTCCCTTCAGATGTATTTTGCCCGGCTCCTTGCCCGAAGGCTTGCCAGAACCAATGTGGTAAGGTCTGAGGAATTCGGCTCCGCAATGGTGGGAAAACTGTCTGACATGCCCCCGTCCGAACTGTTCCAAACCCTTAATACCAATCAGAAAAGCGGCGTGCTGACCCTGCAACTGTCCAAAGGCTCGGCTGATCTGGTTTTCAGGGACGGCAGTCTTATCAGCGCCAAATACAACAATGAAGAAAGCGAGGAGGCTTTTTATGAAATTCTGAAAGAAAAAGAAGGGCGGTTCCGGTTTACGCCGGGGCTGTCGGAAGAAGACATGGAAGCCGATGAAATCGGTGATTTTATGTGGCTGCTGATGGAAGGCGTCAGGCGGCTGGATGAGGAAGAAGCGGGGAATTGAGAATTGAACAACATCGCAGATGCGAAATATTTGTAGCATCGCAGATGCGAAATATTTGTAGCATCGCAGATGCGAAATATTTGCAGAGGAATTTTTTGAAATGAAAAAAAAATTACTGTCTGATTTGAGCCGGATGGTTCCGGTGATATTTTTGATAATGCTTTTATCCTCAGCCGTACAGGCTTCGGATGACAATTTACTTTCTGCCGGAAAAGCAGATGAACCCGGACTGTATCTTATCCGGCTGGCAGAGCCGCCCCTTGCTATACAGCAGGCTCGGCGTTCTTCGGAGCGTCTTGACGTGCGGACAGATGCCAGCAAAGCTTATCGCAAACAACTGTCTGACCGGCAGGATGAGGTCAAAGCCGCAGCAGAGAATATCCTCGGCCGCGGGCTTGCGCCGGTTTATCAATACGATGTGGCATATAACGGCATGGCGATTTCCCTGACGCCCGGAGAAGCCGCTGAAATAGCAAAGATTCCGGGCGTGGTCTCGGTTCACCGGGATGAGCCGCATCGCCTGATGACAGACGCTTCCCCGGAATTTCTGAATGCGCCGACAATATGGGAGGGTTCCGGAACCGGCGGTCTGGGTGAGACAAAAGGACAGGGCATTATCATCGGCATCATAGACACGGGAATATGGCCCGAACATCCCTCTTTTGCCGATGACGGAACTTATCCTTCACCCCCGGCAAAATGGGGCGGAAAATGCAGACTTCCGGCTGACAGTTCACAAGGCTACAAATGCAGCAACAAGCTCATCGGCATTCAGTTT
>JAIFKL010000090.1 GCA_020049595.1 Desulfobacteraceae bacterium | reverse complement strand
CCGGACGCGGAGCGTCCGGGCCGCATTCCCACGCAGAGCGTGGGAACGAGATCAACTGCGTAACTAATAATTTTATTTTCTCTGCGCCCTTTGCGTTCTTTGCGAGAAATAATTGCAGGTTCAATTTTATGAACGCCGAAGTTCCTTTGCGGCGTCTGCGGCAAAATACGTCAGGATCATATCCGCGCCTGCCCGTTTGATGGCTGTCAGCATCTCCATCATGGCTCTTTTGCCGTCCAACCATCCTTTTTCTTCCGCTGCCTTTATCATGGCATATTCGCCGCTTACGTTGTAAGCAGCCACCGGAAGATCAATCTCCTGCCGGACCCGGCAGATAATGTCCAGATACGGAAGCGCAGGCTTTATCATGATGATGTCCGCGCCTTCTTCCACGTCCATTGTCACTTCCCGAATGGCTTCCAGCGCATTTGCCGGGTCCATCTGATAGGTTCTGCGGTCGCCGAATTTCGGCGCGGAATCCGCCGCCTGCCTGAAAGGTCCGTAATATGCGGAGCAATATTTTGCAGAATATGACATGATCGGAACATGGCTGAAATTGTTTTCATCGAGAATATTGCGGATTTCTGTCACTCTGCCGTCCATCATATCCGAAGGTGCAACCATGTCCGCGCCGGCTTTTGCATGAGACAGCGCGGTTCGGGCAAGCAAATCCAATGTGGCGTCATTGTCTATGATATGCCCTTCCACAACGCCGCAATGCCCGTGATCCGTATATTGGCACAGACACACATCCGTGATAACCGCCAGATCAGGGATTTTGGATTTCAGTTCGCTGACGGCTTTCTGAACAATGCCGTCTTTTGAATATGCGGCAGTCGCAAGGGCATTTTTGCTTTCAGGAATCCCGAAAAGTATCACTGCGGGAATACCGAGTTCATAAGCCTCTTTTGCTGTTTTGACAAGATTGTCGGCAGACAACTGATAGTGTCCGGGCATGGAGGGAATAGGGTTTTTAACGTCTTTTCCGCCGATGGCAAACAGCGGGAGGATAAAATCATCGGCAGAAAGAACAGTTTCGCGTATCATGCGGCGGAATGCCTCGCTTTGCCGCAAACGTCGGGGTCTGTAATCCGGGAACAGCATATAAATGTTTACTCCTTTGTTGTTTTTTTAACACGCCTGCTTTCAGCCGCAAATGAAGCCGAATTTTTTGCGCTCATATATCTCGTCTCCCACTCTCCTTCGGAGAGGGGGCCGGGGGGTGAGGTCCCAACTGCTTAACTCCAATGAGATATTTTATCAGGATATTATAAAAAAACTCCCCGGCATCTCACCTGTTTTTCTTTCCTTTGATCAGGCTCATAAGTTCATTCACCAAGGCTTTCATCTGTTCAGCCTGTGCATTCATTTCTTCATACACGGAAGCAGATTCCTGTGCATGGGCAGCATTCTGCTGGGTGATATTGCTGATTTCATTCATCACATGATTAATTTCATCAATTCTGTCCGCCTGTTCCTTACTTGCAGTTGTAATGCTTGAAGTTTTTTCGCCGATCAGGGTTGCTGTTTCAATAATCGTTTCAAACTCATAGTTGATTTTCGTTATTTTACCGGCAACCTGTGAGATGCGGCTCACAGCGGCATTTAAAAGCTGCTGGGTGGTCATGGCGGCTTCTGCGGTCTTTATCGCCAGCGTTTTCACTTCGTCGGCAACAACGGCAAATCCTGCTCCTGCCTGACCTGCCCGCGCCGCTTCCACGGAGGCATTCAAAGACAGCAGGCGTGTTTGAAACGCTATTTCATTTATTGTTTTGATAATATGAATGATTTTATCGCTGTCTGCTTCCACAGATGCTATCTCACGGGTCATTTCGATAAGGGATTTCAAGGTGCTGGCAGACATTTTAATATTTTCGTCCATAAATGCTTCAGCTCCCTGAGTGATCTCTGAAGTATGCCGGCATATAGCAGTCATCACATCTACTGACGATGAGGTTTCCTCTACAGATGCTGCCTGCCGGGAAGCGCCGTCGGCAAGCTGCATACTGGCAGACGATAACTGATGAGATGTTGCAACCATCTGAGCCGCCACCCGGTCAAGCCTATCTATGGCGCCTCTGATCGTCCTCATGATTCCGATGATAACCAGCCCGCTTAAACCCATCATAAGCATTATCGCCGCGACAATCGAAACGGTCTTGACCCGTTTGACCTGCCGGCTGACCTGTTCCATTTTCTTCTGAGCATAAGTTACAAGCGAATCGCTTCCCGATCTGACTTCTTTCATTTTAAGTTTCTGCTGGTTTTCAAATTCTGTCTTTTTTTTCCATGCGCTGAAAATTTCTTCCTGAATCTGTGTTATTTTTTTCTGATTATTTTCAACCTGCACCCAACTGTCGGAATAGTTCTGATCGTTGACCGCATGAATCAGGTTGACCGTATCCGCAGAAACCAGAGTCATTTTATCGCTTAACGACTTGCTTTTGTCCAGAAACGCCGCCTCATCCGAGGAAAACAGCAGCTCATTGAGATTTAAGATAAAGGCGGAACGGAAAGCGGTATATTCTTTCAAATATTCCCTCAATGTCATTTTTCCCTCGGATAAACTTTCCCCTTTCATCATAAGTTCAGTATGTTCAGCGGTCAGCATGTCTGTCATTTTCATCAGCAATGCGTCGCTGGCATTCAGACCGCTGATTAATTCCTTTCTGTTTTTGTTAATGTCAATGACAATCTGTTCTGTCTGAACATAACTGGCATGATAGTCGCTGATTTTTGCCCGGATGAGATTCATAATCTCAGTAAATTCTTTATCGTTATTTATATCGTTATTCATGAAAGGTGAATAGGACAGTCTTTCATTTATCATAAGAGTATTTTTATGAATCACCGGTATCAGGTCTTCATTCAGTGTATTGAGATAGGCTGTTTCAGCCAATAACGAATCCGACACCTGTAAAGCAAGCCCCAGTCCGTATTGATTTATTAAAAAAGCCTGATTCACTTCTTTTGACAGATAGCGGTCCACCTGCATCAAAAATAAAATACATACCAGCCCGACAAAAGTAATGGATAAAATTTTATATGCAATCCCCATTTTTTCCCAGATTTTGAATTTAATCATAGATGGCTGCTCTCTCAGAAATGATTTGAAATGAGTTCAATCGCGGCAGATCGTCAATACAGGAATATCGCCCCCGTTTTTTTGAAGGAAGGCGGCAATGAGCATTCATGACGACGGGGGCGGGTTTTTATCCTGTCGGAATTATTTTTTCTGTTCTTCCCAGAGATTATAACCTAAATTTTTAAATTGTGATTTGACTTTCTGAAATTCTTCATCGGATTTCAAATAGAAGCCGACACCTAAAAATATTTCTTCTTCCGCTTTCAATCCGCTTTTCCCCGGATCCTTACTGGTATATGCCACTTTCCCGGGAACTTTTTTAATCAGTGACAACTTGGGAGAACCGCTTGTTTCACCGGGTTTTGCCCAATAATAGGACGACCATCCTTCCCCTTTTTCGCTTTTGGCGATACTCGTAAATTCCGCAACAAAATTTTTCCCTTTGGTGTCCTTCAGCTTGAATAAATTTTTTCCGACCAATTTTTCATTATTATGGGCAATGATCGTGCCTTCCATATTGTAAACAAAAACATACAAATCTCCCTCCGGGTCCGGCAGAACATATTCCCCTTTGGGATCGGTAACATCTTTAAGCGACTTGTCGCCGTCTTCTGATTTTACTATGTGTTCGACAGCCTTATTGACGATTTCGGTTACTTTTTTTGCTTTCCCGGTGATTTCCTCAAGGTCATCGGCAAAGACATTTGTCTGCAAAAAGCAAACCGTGATCAAAATCGCTATTGCCGGATACATCGGTTTCTTTTTCATTTTTCTTTCTCCTTCTGTTTTTTTATCATCTTGAAAAATAGAATAGTGATTACACTGCAAACTGCAATGTACTTTCTCTATCGTATATGACAAGATTTTGTCAATAAAATTTTCCATTTCTTCCGGCTTTGATTATTCTGCTGTTTCTGAAATTAAAAAATTTATGAGTTACGCAGTTGAATTTTTTCGCTGTCGCAGAAACCCCTCCCCACCTCTCCCCGACAGACCCCTCCCCCCGCCCCTCCCCGAAGGAGAGGGGGGCGCACCCGGGGGGAGAGGTCTCCTTAGCCGAGCCGTTCTGCGATGCTGAACCAATTTTATACCAATTCGCTATCAAAAACGGTGTTCTCCGTGTCTGTTTTCAGCCCGGGCGCTTTTCAGGCGGTTTAAGCGATTTGAAAAACCGCTTTACGATCTGAAAAGACCGATCTTTGAAAGCGAATCGGTATTATAAGATCAGGCATTTCAGCACTCCGGAGTGCATGGCAAAGCATTTCTCACTTCTCACTTCTCACTTTTTCCCCTGCGGCTTCTGCAAATTTCTTCAACTGCTTCTCGTAGTAAGCCCTGTCCCCGTCTTTCATTTGTTCGAGCGCACGCTTTTCCGCGGAAACTGCCGCCTCAAACTGACCGTTCACATAATAGCTTTCCGCAAGCGTATCCAAAATATAGGGCGCGTCTGTCAGTTCCGCGGCTTTCAGGGCAAGGACAATCGCTCTTTCCGGATTGCGAAAGTTTTTATTCTCGCATGTAGCATAAAGCCACGCAAGATTGTTCAGTATTCGGGCATCATCTTTATTAAGATCAGGCGGCGAAATCCGAAGAAAGGCTTCATAAGCTTCTGCTGCTTTTGCATCATCTCCGGTGTCACAGAGAATATCTCCCAATATGCTGTAAAGTTCCGCGTTTCCGGGATTGGCTTCAACTTCCCGCTGAACGGTTTTTATCAGAAGCCCGACACCCGTTTTCTTTCCGATTTCACCGAAATCTGAATAATACCCGATCCCGACAATCAGCATCAGCCCCGCGAGATATGCGGCAAGGCTTCGGTTTACTTTCCGTTCATGGACTGTGATCCACTCTTTATCCGCCTCACATTTTTTCAGATACGCGACCCGTTCCGTGATGCTGAAATGATGCCAGTTCGGTTTTTCAGGAGCCTGACCGCTGTTCGCTGTGATTTTTTCAAATGTGGAAATCAGCGGCGCGGCGTTGTCAAAAAGCGTGTAAACATATATATCTGCCTGCCGCTCGAAGTTTCGCATGAAGTATCCGAAAAGATAGCGGAAATAAATCAGAAACATCAGAATCACGATCACGCTGAAGATATTTGAACTGACCGAAATATGATCCATTGCCGAGCGGCTGATGAATCGGAAGATCAGTTCGCTGTAAACAACGGCATACAGAATCAGATCGAAAACAGCGTAGAAAAAAATGAGGAAACCGACCATAAAGAACAGATAAAACAGCAGATGCTTTTTCTTGATATGTCCGATTTCATGGGCAATCACAGCGTCAATTTCTTCAAAGCCGAGGACCTGGAGCAGTGCCTCTGTCACGAGAATATAGCGAAACTGTCTGATCAGGCCCATGACGCCTGCGGTCATCATTTTCCCGCCGAATATGGGCCAGTAAAGAATATCTGCATATTCCAATTTTGCTCTCCGGCAGAGGAATTCGATCCGGCTTCGCATATATCCGGCTTCAAGGGGTTTGCATCGCCAGAATTTCTGAATCAGCAGGGGACCCGCAACGGCAAGCCCGAACAGGAAAAATAGGAAATAAGCAATTTCTCCTGCGGGAGAAGCGAGTATTTTTTTCGGCATCTCAAAAGGAAGTGCGTTGATGATATCTGCAACACCGGAGAGCAACAGCCAGGGCACCAGCACCGGCACGGAAAAAGAGAGATTGGACAGAATGTAGGACCGTTTTGACAGGCTGACCCTATAGAGTTTCTGATAAGACTTGTGTGCGCAGTCCCATACGATGACAAAATGAGCAATAAAAAGTCCCAGAAAAAGCAATGCCAGCAGCGTGGGCATGGCAGCGAAAAAGGCAATGTCTCTGAAAAAATACGTCAAATTCAGTACATGAATGTCAACGGCAAACAGCGCAAGGGCAAAGACAAACTGCCGGGTCTGTATGGAATTGAATTTATGATCGAAGCAGTGGCAGGCAGACAGCCTGCCGCTTTCTTTTGAAATACGTTTTTCCAATCTGTAAAACTGCAGCCGTGTGAAAAAAAAGAACAGGAGCATCAGGGTGCCAAACAAGCCGAGTGATTCGCCCGCTGTAAAATTCGAGAATCCAGAAGGCTGATGCGTGCTGTATATGAGAAGCGCGATAATGAAGTAAATGAAGTTGTTAAACATAGTTTTAAAAAAGGGTCAGAGGTTAGGGGTTTGTACGGGCAAGCCCCTGCGTTTGTTTTCCCAGAAATCGTTCTTTTTCGCTGTAAATACAGCCGCAGTATTGCTGCCGGTAGAGTTCAAGTTCTTTGGATTTTTCGATTCCCTGTTTCCAGCCCATGCGGAAATCCCGGTAAAGAAAAGGAACGCCGACTTTTTTCCCCACCGATTCTCCGATGTCTTTTATCATCTCATGTTTCTGAAATTTGCTGTATAAAAGCGTGGTGGAAAATGAATCGAATTTTCCACGTTTGGCAAGCAGAGCTGTCGTTCTCAGGCGGTCATAATAACAGTATGTGCATCGGTTTGATTCCCTGAAAACAACATTCCGAATGAAATTTTCCGGCTCATAGCCTTCCTGATAAATCACCCGGAGGTTTATCATTTCCGCATAATGCTGCAATGTCTCCTGACGTTTCAGGCATTCTGTGTAGGGATGGATATTGTGTTTGTAAAAAAACCCCATGATTTCAAACTGCTCTGAGCGAAGTTCTTCGAGCGGATAAATCGAACAGGGCGCACAGCAGATATGAAGCAGAATTTTCATTTTAAACCTCGCCGGTTGCAGTGCGATGTAAAACGGGTTTGAAACCCGTTCTGCGTTCAGAGCGTAACAATAAAAAAAAATACTGCCATTTTGTGCTGATAAATGTCAAGAAAAAACGATTGATATGAAAGCTGTTCCCGAATAAATCTCGTTATTCGCCGAAATCGGCAAATATCGCCGGTAAAAATTTGCTTTCCTTTCTGAGATGTGATAATTTCCGCTTATTTAATGAATGAATATAAGTTTCTGCAAACACAATAAGAAAATTAAGTTTGGAATCATTCTCGCAAAGACGCAAAGAATTATTTTTATGAGTTACGCCACCTCACCCCCCGGCCCCCTCTCCGAGAGAAACCTCACCCCCCGGCCCCCTCTCCAAAGGAGAGGGGGGGTGGGGTCGCCGGGGAGGGGTTTCTGCGGCAGCGAAAAAATTCAACTGCGTAACTCCTAATTTTATAAAAAGGTTTTTCTTTGCGCCCTTTGCGGTCTTTGCGAGAAAAAACATCTTTGCGAGAAATCGGTTAAGACAGGGAGAAAGCGCATGAAATTTTTCAGCCTGAAAAATATTGAAAAAAGAAGAATTGTTCCGGGATATTATGCCCGTTTTATTCACACGGAACATCAGACATTCGCTTATTGGGAAATTAAAGCCGGTTCTTCGGTTCCTTCCCATTCGCATCCGCATGAGCAGGTGGTGAACATGATAGAAGGAGAGTATAAACTGACGGTTGACGGCGTTTCCACGACAATGGTTCCCGGAGATGTTGCCGTTATTCCGCCGAATGCCGCACACAACGGCACAGCCATCAGCGATTGCCGTGTCATTGATGTTTTTTATCCCATTCGTGAAGATTACTGCTGAAAAGCTGCCGAACTTTCAGTTTGAAGTTTCGGAAGATGCTGAAAGAATTCTGTATTGCTGCAATATCTGATATGTCCCTTTGAGTGTAGGTTCGGCAAGCAGCGCGTCTGCATGTTTTTCCGCATCTGAGAGATTCTGACGGCTGATTCTTTTTTGCAGAACCGGCAGAAACTGCGGATCAACGCTGAAACTGCGAACCCCGATGCCCAGCAGAAAAGGAACATATTCCGAATCATGCGCCATTTCGCCGCAGATGGATACCGGCTTGTTTTCACTGACAGCAGCTTTCACGATTTCTGCCAGTCCCCTCAGCACCGCAGGATGATAGGAGCGGTAATATTCGGCGACTTTATCGTTTGTCCGGTCAACAGCAAGCATGTACTGCACAAAATCGTTTGTGCCGATGGAAAAGAAATCTGCCTCCTGTGCAAGCTCCCGGATAATCGGCAGCACCGACGGCACTTCAACCATTATTCCCACAGCAGGATGCGGATGAAAAGGCGTTTTTTCCTGATTCAGCGAAGCCATGCAATCGGACACAATCTCCCGCGCTTCCCGAAATTCATCCAAAGATGAAATCATCGGAAACATGATCTGTACCTCTCCCGCCTCTGCGGCTGCCCGCAGAATCGCCCGAATCTGCTGGATAAAAATATCCCGGTGGCGCAGCGAAAAGCGGATAGAGCGGAGTCCGAGCGCAGGGTTGGTTCCGGGCGTCGGATCCGAATAGGGAAGGATTTTATCGCCGCCCACATCTAAGGTACGAACCGTGATCTCCTTATCCGGCATTTCGCTGAACAGCCGTTTGTAAATCAGATATTGCTCTTCTTCGGAAGGGAATGCCGGGCGGATCAGAAAAGGAAATTCCGTGCGATATAAGCCGATGCCTTCGGCTTTGAGTTCCCGGGCCATGGTCAGTTCGCTGAGAAGATTGATGTTTGCCAGCAGATGCACGCGCACACCGTCTGCGGTCTCTGTGGTCGGATACATGAGACTTTTGAGAGGCATGACTTTTTTTTCAGCTCTTTTCCGTTCTTCAAACTGCTGAAGGACTTTCTGGGAGGGGCGGACATATAAATTCCCAATATCCGCATCCATCAGAATGGGCGTTCCTTCGGGCATTTCCAGTATTTCTGCCCTGTCTGCGATAATCATCGGTATTTTCAGAGATCGGCAGAGAATGGAGACATGGGATGTCACGCCGCCGCTCACAAGGATAATGCCCTTTACGTCTTCCGATGCTAATTTCAGAACTTCTGACGGATACAGTTCCTTTGCTATCACAATTCTGTCATCACAGAAATTCTTCTGATCCGGAGACCAGTTGTAAAGGTTTCTGAGAATCCGGCAGGCAAGGTCTTCCATATCCATGACTTTTTCCCGGATATATTCATTCGAGCTGGAGGAAAATTTGGCAATGTAATGTCCTGTCACATCTTTGATTGCCCGGGGCGGTGAGATGCCGTCCGAGATCATGCCTGCAATTTTATTCATAAATTTTGCATCTTTGAGAATCATAAAGTGGGCGTCAAAAATCAGGGATGCGCTCTCCAGCAACTGTTCGGCAAGACGGCGCTGAAACCCGATCAGTTGTTCGGAGGTTTTCTGTACGGCTTTTTGAAAATCTTCCAGCGAATATGATGAATCATCTGCATCGGAATCCGCTTTCAGCAGTTCGTCATAGCTGCGTTTATATGCGGTTGAAACAGCAAAGGCATAGCCCCCGGATGCGGATTCGCCTTTGACAAACTGAAGTTTTTCATAAATATCTGACAGGGGCGATTTCTGAGGTTTGCCGCTTTCTGTCTGATTCAGATTGACCAGAAATCTTGCATTTTCAATCGTACCTGCCAGTTGAGACGCGAGCGAGCGCAGCACCACCACATCTATTTCATTAAAAAAATCATATTTTTTATGCTGTACTGCAAGAACACCGATTTTACGGGAACCTCTCATGATAGGCACGGAAAGAAAGGATTCAAACTGCTCTTCTTTTGTCTCTTTAAAGTATTTGAAGGCAGGATTGCTTTCGGCAGATGCTTCCCGAATCGGTCTGAGTGTTTCAAAGGTAAGTCCCACAATACCTTGGCCGGGTTTCATTCTGACCCTGCCCACAGCCCCTGAATCCAATCCCACTGTGGCTTTCAGGATTAATTCCTTTTCTTTTTCATCATAGAGATAAATCGAACAGACATCGGCATTCAGATAGCGGGAAACCATGACCACCGTGCTTTGAAGAAAATTTTCAATATCCGCGCTTTCTGTCATCAATGCCCCCAGGTCGCCGATATCGCAGAGAAGATTGAAACGGTAATGATCTTTTTTCATAAGGGATTTTTTAAATTGAGAATTGAGAATTGAGAATTGAATACTTCTCAATTCTCAATTCTCAATTCTCAATCAGATTAGGGTTCTTTTCCGCTGGTGATAAAAGCATACGCGCTGTGATTGTGGATAGACTCGAAATTCTCAGCGCTGACGGCAAACCATGTGATATTGTCGTCTTCTTTGAGTTTCTTGGCGACATCCCGCACAATATCTTCCACAAATTTCGGATTTTCATAGCCTCTTTCTGTCACACATTTTTCGTCAACACGTTTCAATACCGAGTAAACATCGCATGACGCTGTTGACTCTACCAGCTCGATCATGTCTTCTATCCATATAAATTTTTTGAAACGTGTTCTGAGCCGGACCTCCCCGCGCTGGTTGTGCGCGCCCATATCGCTGATTTCCTTTGAACAGGGACACACAGAAGTGATCGGAACATTCACTTCTGATATAAGATCAAGTTTTCCCTCCGCATCGCTGGAGCCGACAAGACTGCATGTGTAATCCATCAGCCCCGGTGAATCGCTGACCGGGGCTTTTTTCTCGATAAAATATGGAAAAGAGATTTCTATATGTGCGGAAGCCGCGTTTAAGTGTTTTTTCATCTGAAGCAGTATCGCGGAAAACTTTTTCAGCGAAACTTCAGGTCGGAACAGATGCAGCATTTCCACAAAACGGCTCATGTGGGTGCCTTTATATCTGTCGGGCAGATCAACATACATATTGATGTTTGCCACCGTATGCTGAACCTTGTTTTTCCGATCCAGAACCGTTATCGGATAACGCAGATTCTTGATTCCGACCTTGTCTATGGGGATATTCCGATAATCAGGCTGACTTTGAATGTCTATCATGATTTTCTTTTAAAGTGCGCTTTGTTTTTTTTTACCACGAAAGCACGAAAGCTATGAAATGCACGAAAATAAGGAAAATATGAAAAGATAATATTTTACCACGAAAGCACGAAAGCTATGAAATGCACGAAAATAAAGAAAATATGAAAAGATAATATTTTTAAGCCCTTCACTGAAATATAAACGTCGTCCTTCAGATTTTCGTGATTCATACTTTCGTGTTTTTCCTGAGTTTCGTGCTTTCGTGGCAAAAAAACTTTGCACACTTCTAACTCTTTTTTAACAGATACTCCGGTTTGACGTGGCTCATTGCCCTGAAAATATTGCCTTTGACTTTTCTGTTCGCCGTGTAAAGCTGGCTCAACAGCGTCTTGATTTCCCGGCGTTTGGAAATGCCCGCGCTGGGGCATGGATTCACAAATTCCGGGAAATGCCTTGATGCTGCAAAACGCCGGATGATGTTCTCATCCGTAAACGCCAAAGGTCTGATGACCGTGAACCTGCCTTGAAACAAAGACTGGCTCGGAAGCATGGTGCTGATTTCTCCGGCATAGCACATATTCAGAAACAGGGTTTCGATAATGTCATCTTTGTGATGACCCAACGCAACTTTGCCGCATCCGAGTTCATCCGCAATTTCAAAAAGACGTTTTCGCCGCAGCCGGGAACACAGAAAACAGGGATTTTCACGGTTTTCGGCGCTGTGGCCCACAATGCCGCAGTCTGTATGCTCGACCCGGAGATTATATCCCATTTCCGCGCAATAGCTTTCAAGGGCATTTGCAAAACCGCCTTCAAATCCCGGGTCAACGTAAACAGGAAACAATTTGTACTTAACAGGTATGCGGGAAAGCCGTTCTTTCAAAATCCACATCAGTGTCAGGCTGTCTTTGCCGCCGGAAAGCCCCACCGCGATCCGGTCTCCGTCCGAGATCATTTCATACAGGTGTATAGCTCTGCCCACCATCCTGTTCAGTATTCTGTAAGGGGCATCCGGCATTCAATCAATCGCTGTCATTGCTGATAGTGATCTTGCCTGCGGCAATCTCCCGCAATGCCACAACAATGTCTTCATTTTTGGGTGAATTTACAAGATATTCGGAACCTTCACGAATTTGTCTTACCCGCCTTGTCACCATGTGAACCAGCAAAAATCGGTTCGGAACCCGCTTTAAACAGTCTTCTACGGTAATACGCGCCAAAAAACACCTCCGTTTGGAATTGAGAATTGAGAATTGAGAATTGAGAATTGAGAAGTAATCATGTCATTCCGAGCTTTCCCCCCTGTCATTCCGAGTTTTATCCCTGTCATTCCGAGAGCAGCGAGGAATCTTTAAGATTCTTAATTTCGTTCAGAATGACAATTCAATTCTCAATTCTCAATTCTCAATTCTCACTTATAAAATTTCCACCAGTTCGTAACATCGTTTTCCGCCGGGGGCTTGGAGAACAACTTCGTCTCCGGGTTTTTTCCCGATAATGGCTTTTCCCAAAGGCGAAGAAACAGAAATGCGTCCCCGTTCAATGTCGGATTCATCAGGTCCTACGAGCTGGTAGTCAACTTCGTCGCCGGTGTCCACGTTTTCAAGTTTGACGATGCAGCCGAATACTGCGCGGTCCTTGTTAAGAGTATCCGGGTCAATGATGTCCGCATTTCCGAGTTTGAATTCCAATTCGCCGATTCGTCCTTCAATAAAACTCTGCCGGTCTTTGGCGGCTGTAAATTCGGCGTTTTCGGAAAGGTCTCCGTGTGCGCGGGCCTCTTCAATCGCCCTGATATTCTGAGGGCGTTCAAACAGTTTCAGATTTTCAAGTTCTTTTTTCAGGGCTTGATATCCCTCTTTCGTAATGGGTACTCTCTCCAAGTCTTTACTCCTGATTCTGGAAATTGGAAAATTGGAAAATTGAGAATTGAATACTTCTCACTTCTCACTTCTCACTTCTCACTTCTCACTTCTCAATTAAAAATACTCTTTCCCTAAAATTTCAGCTATCTGAACCGCATTTGTCGCCGCGCCTTTTCGGATGTTGTCAGCAACTACCCACATATTGATTCCGTTGGGAATGGACTCGTCCTGACGGATACGGCCCACCAGCGTCAGATCCTGACCGGCAGCGTCTATGGCTAAAGGATAAGCATTGTTTGCCGGATCATCAACGACTTTTACGCCGGGCGCATTTTTCAGCAGTTTGATGACGTCTGCTGCGGAAATATATTCCTTTGTCTCCACATTGACCGATTCCGAATGACTGTAGAAGACCGGCACACGCACGGTTGTCGCTGTAACGCCGATGTTGTTGTCTTCCAGAATCTTGCGGGTCTCGTTCACCATCTTCATTTCTTCTTTGGTGTAACCGTTATCCATAAATTTGTCAATATGCGGCAGACAGTTGAACGCGATGCGGTGCGGATACACGTTTTTCTTCCAGTCAAGAAAATTGAGCATGGCGCGGGTCTGGTCAAAGAGTTCGTCAATTGCTTTTTTTCCTGTTCCGGATACCGCCTGATAGGTGGAAACGACAATCCGCCGGATGCCGCATTTTTTATGGATGGGATTCAGCGCCACCAGCATCTGTATCGTAGAACAGTTCGGATTGGCGATAATTCCCTTTTTCTTGTAATCCGCAATGGCATGGGGATTGACTTCGGGAACCACGAGCGGCACATCCGGGTCCATGCGCCATGCGCTGGAATTGTCAACCACCACACAGCCGTCTTTTGCCGCGCAGGGCGCAAATTTTTCGCTGGTGCCGCCCCCTGCCGAAAAAATGGCAATATCCACGCCTTTGAAAGAATCTTCCTTGAGTTCTTCCACGGGAATCAAATCCCCTTTAAAGCGGAGCTGACGCCCCACAGAACGCTTGGACGCCAGAAATTTGACAGATTTTACCGGAAAATTTCTTTCTTCCAGACACGCGATCATCTGATTCCCGACAGCCCCTGTCGCACCGGCTACTGCCACATTGAATTTTTTTTCAGACATGACTACACTCCTGTTCTTTATATAAAAAAGGGCAGCCACAGGGGGTTGCCCCTACTGTTTCTCGTTCCCACGCTCCGCGTGGAAATGTAGAACGGCCCTGGCTAAAACAGATAAACCCGTTTTACTAAGAAAAAACTTCCATAAGCTTTTGATAAAGCTGTATGGAAGTTCTTTTTTATCCGAATTTATCTGAAAACGAAATTAAAAATTTTTCTGAATATACGCTGCAATCAGATCGCCGACCTGTGATGTGCTGAATCCCATCTTCCCGGCTGCGACATCTTTTATATCGTCACGTAGCACCTTTATGACTGCTGCTTCGATAAAAGAAGCGGCTTTTGATTCGCCCAGTGTTTCAAGCATCAGTTGAGCGGCGGAAATGGCTGCAATGGGATTGATAATGCCTTTTCCGGTGTATTTGGGTGCGGAACCGCCGATGGGTTCAAACATGGAAACCCCGGCAGGATTGATGTTCGCGCCCGCGGCAATCCCCATGCCGCCCTGTATCATTGCCGCCAAATCCGTGATAATGTCGCCGAACATATTGTCCGTCACAATCACGTCAAACCATTCCGGATTTTTCACCATCCACATGCAGATGGCGTCCACATGGGCATAATCGGTTTTAATATCAGGATATTCTTTGGCGACTTCGTAAAATGTGCGCTCCCACAGGTCAAACGCAAAAGTCAGCACATTTGTCTTTCCGCAGAGGGTCAGCTTTTTTCTTTTATTGCGCTTCCGGCAATATTCAAAAGCATATCGGATACAACGCTCCACACCTTTCCGGGTGTTGATGGATTCCTGAACCGCAACTTCATCGGGCGTGCCGTATTTCAAAAAACCGCCCGCGCCCGCGTAAAGCCCTTCCGTGTTTTCACGAACAACGACAAAATCTATATCTGCCGGCTTCTTGTCTTTCAAGGGCGTATCCACGCCTTCGTAGAGTTTCACAGGTCTCAGGTTGATATACTGGTCAAAGTGAAAACGGAGTTTCAGAAGAATGCCTTTTTCAAGTATTCCCGGCTTGACATCAGGATG
>JAIFKL010000237.1 GCA_020049595.1 Desulfobacteraceae bacterium | reverse complement strand
AAGATATTGCAACGCATCTCGGAGAAGACAAACTTCTTCCCGGGATTCGGATGAATATCAGTCTCACCGAAGCCCCCGGACACGGCAAATCAGTTCTGGAGTACGCGCCTGAGAGCAGCGGCGCTTCGGATTATATTGAATTAGCAGACCGGATTGATGCGGCAGAAGCACATTGTCATTTCGAGCGAAGCGAGAAATCTTAGCTCCGTAGGAGCGTTATATTTGTAGGAGGCATCATGGAAGAAGACAGTGCGGTGGGAACGCGTCTGGGAGAGCTGCTTCGGCAAAAAGGAATCGAAAACCCGAAAACCGCTGCTTATGAAGCCCGGATAAACTATCTGGAATTAGAAACAGAATCGTTGAGGCGGAAGAATGACTCGCTTTCAGAAGAACTGTCACGGCAGAAATCGCTGCTTCAGACATTGTTTGAAAGCGCGGTTCAGGAACTGAAAAAAGACAATCCTGTTGATGCAATGGGGCTGCTTCAGGCTTTTCTGATTTACGAGCCTGAAAACACAAAAGCCATGATAAATCTGGCGGTGGCATTCGCTGAACTCGGCTATTATGACAGAGCCGAAAACACGCTCAGGCATGTGACAGAACGTGAACCGGACAATGAAACGGCGAAAAGAAATCTTGCGATATTGAGTGATTCCGAGAAATAAAAGTCTCTCGCAAAGAACGCTAAGGACGCAAAGAAAAAAAGACTTACGGTATTTACGAGATACTGATTTTATTTTAAAAAAAAGCTTTTCTTAGCGCTCTTTGCGTTCTTTGCGAGAAATAAAAGTCTCTCGCAAAGAACGCTAAGGACGCAAAGAAAAAAAGACTTACGGTATTCTTAGCGCTCTTTGCGTTCTTTGCGAGAAATAAATTTCTTTTTAAAATTAACGAGGGAGGGATGGGGACATGGCAAGAAAATTAGCAAGACCTGATTCTGTAAAGCCGGGAAAAGCGGCTGAGAAGAAAGAGGCGGACGAACTGACTCAGAAACGGGAAGAAGCCCGGAAAATGGCAAAAGAAAAAGCGCGGGCGCGAACCCTTGCCCGGCAGCAGACCATCGCTGAGAGATTGGCTTCCGCAGTGGCGGAAATGACTTCTTCTTTGGAACAGGCTTCCGGATCGTCGGAAGAACTGGGAAATACCATGGAGACCGTTGCCACCGCAGCGGAAGAGACATCCGCGGCTGCGGAGGAATCCCGCGCCGCGATCACGCAGATTACCAAGTCCGCAGAAGCCGGGGATGAATTTTCCAAAGAAGCGCTTGATAAGGCTAAAAGTCTGCAACAAATGGTAAAAAATACCTCATCGGATATTGACGCGCTGATCAGAGGCGTCAAAAATTCTGCCAATTCCAATGTGAATTCCACCAAGCTGATTCGGGAATTGGAAAAAAATTCCGAGCAGATCGGCGAGATTGTCGGCGCGGTGGTCCGCATTGCGGATCAGACCAATCTCCTTGCGCTGAATGCCGCGATTGAGGCGGCAAGAGCCGGTGAACACGGCCGGGGATTTGCGGTCGTTGCAGATGAAGTGAGGAATCTGGCGGAAATTTCCGAAGAAAGCGCGCGGGGCATCCGAAATGTGGTAGATCAGATTCAGGAGCAGGTGCAACGGGTGGTGGATGACATCGAAGCCGCGACTAAAAGCTCTTTGGAAGAAGTTGAAAACGCCCAGACAATCACCAAAGATTTGGCGCAGATATTGTTTGAGTTGGAAGACGTGGTGGCAGGATTCGCTGATATTACAAAGAATTACACCGATATTCTCTCCGGCGCAGAGGACTACATGAAAGGCGCGGAAGACATCGCCAGCAATTCGGAAGAACAGAGCAGCGCGGCTGAAGAGGCGAGCAAAGCGGTTTCCGAGCAGAACAAAGCTTTCAGCGAAATGCAGACCGCGTCGGAGAATCTTGCGGAACTGACTGAAAACCTGCGAAATGCTGTTGACAGTACGAAATCTGCGGAAGAAGTCGCGGCGGCGGCTGAAGAATTATCAGCCAACATTGAAGAAGCAAGCACGTCCGCAGGGCAGATTATGACCGCGCTGGAGCAGATTGCCAAAGGCTCCCAGAATCAGAGCAAAGCCGCAGAGCAGAACAAAGACCTTGGATTAAAGCTTGAAGAGGCTGTCACGGGAATGGCAGAGCGCGCCGTGAAGTCGCAGGAAAAGATTGCGAAGTTGCAGGAATTGATTGTTAAAAATAAGGTGAATGTTGCCAATCTGATCAGCAACATCGCAAAATCTTCGGAATCTGCGGGACAGGCAGTGATAAATGTCAGGATATTGGATGATCGGACCAATAATATCAATAAAATTGTTGATAAAATTGTGAATGTTGCCCTGCAAACCAATATGCTGGCTGTGAACGGCTCCATCGAAGCAGCCCGCGCCGGTGAATTTGGCAGAGGCTTTTCCGTGGTTGCGAGTGATATTCGTACCCTGGCAAATGACTCATCCGAAAATGCCGAGCAGATCAAGGACATGGTGCGGTCTATGCAGACACAGATCAATATTGTCGCCAATGATCTTGAGATGGGCGGCAAGATTGCTGCTGAAGAAGTTCAAAGCGCGAAAAAGACCACCGATAACTTGGACACCATTGAAAGAGTGATGGAGGATGTTCAGAAAGGTATCCGGGAAATCAATCGGGGAGCGGATGAAATCAAGCTGTCGTTGGAACAGGCAAACAAAGCTGTGGTCGAAATCGCCAACGCGGCAGAAGAAGCCAGCAAAGTCGCGGATGAGGCATCCAAAGCCGCCGAAGAAGGCAGCAAAGGTATGCAGATTATTGCCGAAGCAACCGAGGATATCGCCAGTCAGGCTGATGAACTGCAAAACACGGGAAGCTAGGAATTGAGAATTGAGAATTGAGAATTGAATAATTATTTCTCACTTCTCAATTCTCACTTCTCAATCCCAAATGGAGACTGAAAAATGACGAAAACAGACAGGAACGTGAGGAATGAAAAAGCGAGAACCGATACTTCTCACTTCTCACTTCTCACTTCTCAATCATCAGAGGAAAAGCAGTTAGTCGTGTTCCGGCTGCTTGATGAGGAATTCGGCGTTGAAATCGGAAATGTCAAGGAAATCGTCCGGCTGCCGCCGATTACGCCGATTCCCCGGAGTCCCGGCTATGTTGCCGGTATCTGCAATCTGCGCGGAAATGTGCTGCCGGTCATTGACACCCGTATCCGTTTTTCTCTGAATACGCCGGAAAGCACGGATCACACACGTCTGCTCGTGGTGGAAACAGGCGGCGTTCAGACCAGCCTGATTGTGGACAGCGTGCGGGAAGTCATGCGGATGCAGGACATACAGGAAGAACCGCCGCCTGCGGTTTGCAGAGGGATTGACCGGCAGTTTCTCAGCGGCGTGGTAAAGGTTGACGACGGCGAGCGCCTGATATTGAAGCTCAATCTTGATGAGGTGCTGCTCACAGAAACAGAAGCCGTAAGCGGCAGAAGCGAGACATCGGAGCGACTGGAAGCGGCGTCAGCATTCGCCGAAGAAGTATCTGACGCTGAAGAACTGCTCGTCTCGTTTAAAGTCGCGGGAGATGAATACGCGTTTGACATTGATAAAGTAAGCGAAATCATTAATATTACAGAGATTACGGCAGTTCCCAATGTTCCCGCTTATGTCAAAGGGCTGTTCACCATTCGCAATCATCTGCTCCCGATTATTGATCTGCGGGAACTGCTCGGTCTGCCGGGACTGATTTCAGAGCGATATGCGGTGATTGACAATGCAGTGCAAAATCATCGGGAATGGACGGAAAATCTGCGCCATGTGATTGAAGCCGGCGCGCATTTTACAGGAACGCTTGATCCGAAAGAAACGCTCTTCGGGATTTGGCTCGAAGCCTATAAAACATCCGGCGTCGAGGTTGAAGCCATTATCAAGCGATTGAAAAAAAGCCGCTGGGACTTGTACAGTGCCGTGTCCGGGGTATTGGAAAAGAGAGAAACGTCTAAAAGCGCGGCGATTTCTTTTTTCAATGAGACAATTCCGCCCCTGTTGCAGATTGTCATCGGTGTTATGGCTGAGTTGAAGACCGCAATGGAGGCGCACGTTCTGGGAGACCAGCGCGCGCTGGTGGTGAAGTCGGATTCAATGACTGTCGGCTATCTGGTTGACTGGGTGGATGAAGTCATCCGGGTTCCCAAGTCCGTCATTGATGAAACCCCGTTCATGGCTTCTTCGGAACGGAAAGAAGTCAGGGCAGTGGCAAAATTGGACAAAGGAGAGCGCCTGATTATGATTATGGACGAATCCGCATTAGTCTCACGGGAAACCGCCAAGCTGCTTTCCGAGAAACTCCGAAAGGAAAGCAGAGACGGGAGCGAAGGAGGAGAAATTTCCTCGGATAAAAAATCTTTGGCGCAGCAGAGCATGGCTGAGGAGCAGTTGGTCACGTTTACGGTGAACAAGGAGGAATACGGCGTCCGCATTATGCAGGTGCAGGAGATCAACCGGCTCTCGGAAATCACTTATGTTCCCCGTGCGCCCTATTTTGTGGACGGCATGACCAATCTGCGGGGCAGCATTATTCCGGTTATCAGCATCCGCAAGCTGTTTGCGCTGGAAGACAGGGAAGCAGATGACCGGACCCGCATTATCATTGTTGACATCGGCGGCAACAAAACCGGGCTGCGGGTGGATCAGGTCAATGAAGTGCTGCGCCTTGAAAAACGGGACATTGTAACAACTCCGAACATCGTCATTTCCGGCAGTGCAAACAGGTATATGCAAGGCGTATGCAAAATCAACGGGGGCAAGCGCATGGTGGTTCTGCTCAATGTGGAGAAGATATTGGATGAAGACGAACTCAGGAAATTGAGCGAGATCATGAAAAAACCGGGCGCGGAACCTAAGCATATTGCAGAACCGAGTCCTCCGGCTGGGGAGGATATTTCCGCAGAACCGGAGCAGAAACCCGGGGAGACAAAACCGGATACGGAAACAGCGGAAGGAGACAAACCGGGAAAGAAGAAGCTGGAAATTGCGGAGTAGG
>JAIFKL010000003.1 GCA_020049595.1 Desulfobacteraceae bacterium | reverse complement strand
GAAGCCTTTATCTGCACTGCGATCCTACGGCGAGTCATTATCTGAAAATTGTTTTGGATACGATATTCGGGGTAAAGAATTTCAGGAATGAGATTATTTGGTGTTACAGAAAATGGAATGTCAGACAGCCTCAATTTCCTTCCAACCACGATGTTATTCTGTTTTACACGAAAACTCAGATCAATTCTTTCAATACTCTGTTTTTGCCAAAATCACCTAAATCGTCAGGAAAAGGCAAGAAAATTCAAAGTATTGTTGGTGAAGACGGGAAAAGAAAATCCGTTTATTTAGACATTGATTCAGAAGGAACGCCCGTTCCTGACTGGTGGGAAATAGCGATAATTAATCCGATGGCTAAAGAACGCCTCGGCTATCCCACGCAGAAGCCCCTTGCCCTGCTGGAGCGCATCATTCAAGCCAGTTCAAATGAAGGCGACTGGATTCTTGATCCTTTTGCCGGATGCGGCACAACCGTTGCCGCGGCCGAAAAACTCGGTCGCAGGTGGATCGGCATTGACATCACGCACCTTGCCATATCGCTTCTGAAATACCGGCTCCGTGACATGCAGGAAACTGTCGCTGCTGTCAGAAGCGGCGCGGACTGGCAGGTGATCGGCGAACCCAAAGACCTGTCCGGCGCGGCGCAGTTGGCGAAAGATGACCGGTATCAGTTCCAATGGTGGGCGCTCTCGCTGGTGCAGGCAAAGCCGGTCGGCGGAGACGCTGACAGCAAAAAAGGCAGAAAAGGCAGCGACAGGGGCATTGACGGCGTAATCACGCTGATTGACGATCCGTATGAAAAACCGAAAAAAATACTCATTCAGGTGAAAAGCGGCAAAGTCGGCGTCAGAGACATCCGTGACCTGCTCGGAACCGTCGTGCGGGAAGAAGCCGCTCTCGGCGTATTCATAACGCTTGAAAAGCCCACCGCCGATATGAAAACAGAATCGGTGTCGGCGGGGCATTATTTTTCGCCGGGCTGGAATAAAAATTATCCGAAAATTCAGATACTCACGATTGAAGAATTGCTCAAGGGCGGAGAAATTCTGATGCCGCCGGTGCGGGCGACTTTCAAAGAAGCGAAAAAAGAGGCGAAAAGAAAGGAAGTTCAGGATAAGTTTTTCTGATTTTTATATGAGTTACGAAGTTGAAACGCTCCCTCAGATTAAAAGTAAAGCGGGTTTCAAACCCGCTCTACTTTCCCACGTTCCGCGTGGAAAAAAAGATCGTAGGGGTTAAGCCCCCGTGACTTCGGCGTGAGCTCAGTCGAACGCTTACCCTTCAAAACAAAGGGCAACCACAGGGGGTTGCCCCTACGTCGGACGTGGAGCGTCCGGTCTGCAAAAAGAAGTATATGAAAAATTCCGAATATATCTATCAGATTTACAATCTGAAACACGGTTATCACACGCAGCCGGTTCTTGAGATTGACCGGTTAGAGATTCGGCAGGCGACGATTGCGGGGCTTGTGGGTCCCAACGGCAGCGGCAAAAGTACGCTTTTGAAACTGCTCGGTTTTATTGACAAACCCTCACAAGGCGATATTCTTTTCAAAGGAAAGCCTGCCCAGCCGTTTTCCGATGCTGTCCGATTTCAGGTTACATTGCTGAATCAGGAGCCGTATCTGATGAAACGCACCGTTTTTCAGAATATTTCCTACGGTCTGCGGCTGAGGGGAAATAAAGGCGATTGCAGAGAACAGGTTTACGAAGCGCTTTCGTGGGTGGGGCTGTCCGAAGACTTTTCCCGGCGCCAGTGGTACGAGCTTTCAGGCGGAGAAGCGCAGCGCGTGGCATTGGCTGCCCGGCTCGCGCTGAAGCCCCAAGTTCTGCTGTTGGATGAACCCACAGCCAGCGTTGACGCGGCAAGCGCGCAGCGAATCCGGGACGCGGCTTCACGCGCCCGCCGGGAATGGGGAACGACACTGCTCATTGCGAGCCACGACTGGCAATGGCTCTACGAAATATGCGATGACATTTTGCATCTGTTCAGAGGGCGTTTTTTCGGCACAGGTCAGGAAAATATTCTTTTCGTCGGACCTTGGAAACCCGATAATGACGGAAATTGGACAAAAGAATTGGCAGACGGGCAGATTCTCAAGGTTTCACAGCCGCCCCCAAATATAAAATGCGATATAAAATCTGACGCGAATGCTGCTGCTGTCATTGACTCGGACGCCTTCGTTATCAGTACGACACCGGAACGGCATTCCGGCTGTGATCACACGCTTCAGGGAATCATTTCCCGCCTGATTCTGGAAAAAAGCACTCAAAACATTATTGTGACGCTGCTTGCGGGAAATCTTCCGATTACGGCAAAACTGAAACAGGAAGATGTTTGCAAATCAGGGCTTTATCCGGGTAAAAATGTCTTTGTCCATTATAATTCCCGCTCTGCGGAATGGTTTTGAACCACGAAAACACGAAAGTTATGAAAAACACGAAAATCTTTTTTCGAGGCTTTCGTATCCTTCGTGGTTGATTTATTATTTAACCACGAAAACACGAAAGTTATGAAAAACACGAAAATCTTTTTTCGAGGCTTTCGTATCCTTCGTGTTTTCGTGGTTGATTTATTATTTAACCACGAAAACACGAAAGTTATGAAAAACACGAAAGAAGAAATAAGGCGGCTTTATATCATCGTATGTTTGACAAGCCATCGCTTTTCAGATAAAAACGAAGGCTACAAATATGACGCTCCAGTCTCCTGACTATAAAAAAATTACGGAGGTAAAATATGTCGAATCTTTCCAGCAGGGCTTTTGAGCGGGATTATTGCGAAGTCCGCATCAGGTATGCAATTTACAACACAGAAAAATACCTTGACGCAAAAATGCAGAACTCCAGCGAAGGGGGCATGTATTTTCAATCGGAAAGCGAGCTGCATCCGGGGTCGGAAATTTGCATTCACAGAGCGGACTATTCGCCGGAAATTCACGGCTCCGCAGCCTGCAAGGGCTATCGTGCGGAAGTGATGTGGTGCAGAAGGCTTTTCAATAAAGACGACAACACTTCCTGTTACGGCGTCGGCGTCCGTTTTATCGTGAACACCTGTGAAAAATGCGGAGAAACTGTTGCATACAGCGATATTCACCGAACAGACGATTTTGTCTTTCTGTGTTCAAAATGCCTTGAAAATATAGAAAAGCTGCCTGACGGAGACAAACAATGTCTGAACAAATATCTGATCGGGAATGTTCTTTAGAACACAGAATTTCCCTGTTCTTTTTGACTTTATACAGTACGCTCAGTTTTTTTAACAGGGATTTACAGGATACTGATTATCCTGTAAATCCTGTAAATCCTGTTTTCTGTTTCAGCCCAGTGTTTTTCTGACAATGCCGATAAGCTTATCCACATCAAAGGGCTTGCTGAGATAAGCCACAGCATCTTTCACAGCAAGATGGCGTGATGCCATGCCGCTGATGATAATAACCGGTAATTCCTTAAATTCCTTTTCTTTTCTGAGTTTTCGATAAAACTTTGTCCCCCATTCCTCCGGCATTTCAAGGTCAAGGGTTATCATATCCGGTTTTTCTTTTTTGACGACCTCATAAGCCTGCACGCCGTCGTTGGCGATGCAGGTTTCATATCCGTTGTCCGTAAAAACGCTTACCAGATACTTAACGGTGATGGGATCATCGTCAATGACCAGAATTTCTATTTCAAACTGTTTACAATCGTTATCTGATCGTTCAGCGTCCAGTAGTCATATACATATCCGACAAGAAAAATGCCGCCGGTCAGAAGATATACAAAACCTGTGAACCATTTTCCCATGTAAAATCTGTGGGCTCCGAACATACCGAGAAATGTCAGTAATATCCATGCGATGTTGTAGTCCACTTTGCCCGGTTTGAATCGCAGGTCTGCTTCACGATCCATTGACGGAATCAGAAACAGGTCAACGATCCAGCCCACAAAACACAATCCCAGTGTAAAAAAGTAAATGGTCCCTGAAATCGGTTTGCCGTAGTAAAACCTGTGTGCGCCCAGAAAGCCGAATATCCACAGAATATAGCCGATGGTTTTGCTGTGCGTCTCTGTCATTTTTGTCCTCCTTTTTCAGTTAAAAGATGAGCCGCGAAAGATGAACCACGAAAGCACGAAAAAAAGCGAAGCGCACGAAAATAATGAATCTTTCGCATTTTCGTGCCTATTTTTTATAATTCTCAATTCTCAATTCTCAATTTTTATGAGTGAGCCGTTTCTGAACTTTCTCACCGGTCAGCTCTTTCAGCGCGTCTGCCGCAATCCAGCGGGCGGCTTTGGAATCTTTCTGCTTTATCTTTTCAGCAAGTTCAATGGCTTGTCTGTTCAATTTCCGGTTCCGCTTTCCGATCTGGCGCAATGCCCAGTTCACGGCTTTTTTAACAAAATTTCTTTCATCTTCCGATTCTCTCAGAATAATCGGAAAAAACTGCTCGAATTTGCTGTCATCCGCTTTTTTGTCATGAACGGCAAGCTGTGTCATCATCACAAAACCTGCCCGCTTAACAAATTCTTCAGTCCGGCTGCTCCATTCAATTGCTTTCCGATAGGCAAATTCGGTTTTATCAAAAAGTCTGTTGCAGCACTGATCGCAGACATCCCAAGAGTCGAAATCTTTTACCCGCCGCTCAAGCCCGGCTTCGGTGATTTTTTCAGCTTCGTCAATGATACATGCCAGAATCCGTGCTTCATGAACCCCGGATGACCAGAGTTCTTCGGCAAGATGATGATCTTTGCCGATCTCTTTGGCGATTTTTTCCAGATTCGGAATGGAAATCCCGTAAGTCTGTTCCGTATTGATGCCGAACCGGCTCATCCCTGCAACAGCGTCCGGATTTCCCAGCGTTTTCAATTTTACCAAAATATCTTCACATTTCATATTCTTAATCACACCGGCTTGGGCAGATTTTTCTGAAAAGTTCTTCTGAACTCCCGAAGCTGTTCTTCCAATGAAACATAAACCATAAATGAAAGCGCACCCAACTGCACCACAGCGTTAAGATTGGCGTCGGACCTGGAAGCAATACGGATGCGGTCCGTAAAACAGGCGTTGAGTTCTTCCAGACTGTTATAAAAAGTTCTCAGTCCCATGAGTTCAAAATCCGCTTTTCCCCCTTCGGCAAGGATGAAATACTGATAAATCAGATACGCGCCTACGGTTCGGAAAAGTGTGTCTTCTGTTGTGGCAAAAGGCAGATGAAAATTTGCAAGGGGCCATAACTTTGACAAAATCGGACATGCGCTGGTTGCCATCACCAGACCCAGAAGCGATTGCAGACCGGTTTGCAGGTCGCATGTTTTGCTGTATTGGCGCTCCGGCGTCTTTACGGTCACAAGCACCTGAAGATGGGAAAGAAAAGGGGAAAAAACATCTATAATTTCCTGCAAATCCACGGCTGTGGGACAATATTTATATTTTTCCGGAGAGAGCGGACAGTTGCTGCACCGATGATAATCCAATCGTGTCCAGAACGAATGATTTTCTCTGTCCGCTTTTGCCGAATACTCCCGATTGATATTGACCCGGAAATTTAATGTCTTGCCGCTGTCGAGTTGGAATATATATTCTATCATGGCAGATCAAGCCCTCTCATATTGCAAAAGATGTTTTCAGACACTGTTTCAGATCCTCTGTGATTTCATCAGCCGCTTCGTAACAGACATTTGCGCCTCTTGAAAAGTGCATGAGAATATCATTAAGCGATTCAGGGATTAAAGGATACAGTTTCCGTAAATTCAAAAACCTGCGCTGATCCAAAAGCGAAAAATCATCCGGACTGATACGGTCAATCAGATTATGATAAGTAAAGGTGTCGTTTTTAATCATATAATAAGTATGAAATCCCTGTCCCGCAGCATAGAGCAGAATATTTCCCAATCCGAAGATGTCTAAACTGAAGGGATTTTCCGCTGCCTGAAAATCATAATCAAAATCTATCCATACGAGATTTCCGCTATCCGTGTCTTTAATGATATGATCGTTTCTGATATCCCCGTGTCTGAAACCGTTCCGATGCAGAAAAGAGAGGGCTTCAAAAGTTTTCAGCAGTTCTTTCAGAATACCCGGCAGTACCGTATGAAAATAAATATCATAGCTCATTTTGAAAGAACCGAGATAGGTCAGAAAATTGGGACCCCGCACCACATCTATGATCCGAACATTGTTTTCCTTCGAGTCTCTGCAAACCTTTCCGTTCATAAAATAGGGATTGTCTTTTGTCAGGTCTAAAATATTGCCTTCTTTATCCGGATTTCTGAAGCACTTTATTTTTACGCCCCCCAGACATGCGTCAAAAGATTCCAGAAAAGAGAGTTTGATGATCTTTTTTTCCTCCGTATCCATATCCCATACCCGTTTGACCCAGAATTTCGGGTCTTCGATGCCGAATCTGAGTTCACGGGCATGTCCCGTCACTTTGTAGCGTTTTCCGGCAATATGAATTTCATCGCCGGAATCTATGCAGAAAAAATCGGTGGTATCTGTAACGATTCGGTTTCCCATTAATAACCTGCTGTTCCCTTCATCACCCCCCTGCCCCCTCTCCGAAGGAGAGGGGGAGTAATTCCCCCTCCCCTCCGGGGAGGGTGCGGGTTATTTCACATGACATTCCCCGCACATCACCGGACCCGCCTTGCGTTCCGCATGGCATCCCTTGCATTGGAGATGATAAGCCCTTGTCAGCGCGAGCGTATTTTCCGGGGTTTCCGGCTTGTGACATTCGGAACATTCTGTTCCTTCCGAAGAATCGTCGGTTTTCTGTCCCTTCTCATCATAAGCATGATGACAGACATTGCAATCGCCGATCTGCGCTTTTTCATTGTGTCCGTCATGGAGAAAGCGAACCGGAGGACGCATGATCTGTCTGACATCAAAGGCACTGTCTGCCACCGTGCGAATATCTTCCTGAGAAAAAGCAATGCCTCCGCACACGGAAACAAATACCGCTATTGCAATGTACAGCGCGAGCCTGTTTTTTTTCATCAGAAATCCCCCTTATTTTTCCATACATTCATAAATAATGTCGCCCAGAAATTTAAGTTCCATGCCGAGTCCGTAATGGTGGATAATGTCTTCAAGTCCGCCGTGACAGTTATGGCAGGGAGCGATAACGGTCTTTGCGCCTTTGCTTTTTGCGACAAAGAGCTGTTCCGCCTTGACTTTGTTTCCCTCAACACGTTTGTTTCTGAACGGGGGCCCGCAGTTGATGACCCCGCCGCCCGCGCTGCAACAGAAATTATGCTCCCGATTCGGCTCCATTTCAATAAATTTTTCGCAGGTTTCATTCACCACATACCGGGCCATTTCATGAAGACCTCTGCCCCGCACAATATTGCAGGGATCATGAAGCGTGACAGGCTGTTCATACTTTTTGGCGAGTTTTATTTTCCCTGCTTTGAACAGTTCGGCATAAAATTCAATGGCATGTGTCACCGGTACCGGCGGCATTCTCCATGTCAGCCAGCGGTTGCCCATATCATAAACCGAGCGGAACGCATGTCCGCATTCTCCCATGACTATGCGCTTGACCCTCAACTTCATCGCTGACTCAAAATGCGCCTTTTTCAGACGCCCCATGACTTCATTGTCGCCGGTGTACATGCACATATCGCTGTTGTCCCATCCGGGCGTTGAAGGCATGGTCCAGTCCAAGCCAGCCTTGTGCATAATAGCGGCAGCCTGATAGATCAGTTGCGCCCGGAACTTGGGTTCGGGAGCGATAACGGAATAAAAAATATCCGCGCCCTCTTTGTCAAGGGGAATTCGCAGGTTCGGAAATTCTTCCCTGGCTTCTTCTTCCTGCCACATCAGGCTGTCTATCCATTCGTCTTCTTTTACCCACATCTGATTCATCGTTGCCGAATGGCTGTGTGCGGTGCTTTGGATGTACTGAGGCGTCACTCCGAGTTTGTGGCAGATTCTTCGGACCACCAGCATCAGATAGGCAATATCAATGCCGAAGGGACAGTACATCGAGCATCTGCGGCAGAGGTTGCATTCTGTTGATGCAATTTCCGAGGCGCGGCGGATAAACTCCGGACTGACTTTTCCTTTTTGTTTCAGCATCTCCCACAGAGTCTGCTTTACCTTTCCGGCAGGAGAAAATGAGGGATTCTTTTCGTTTGAAAGATAAAAGTGACATGCTTCCGAACACAGTCCGCAATGCACACAGGTATCCACATATACTTTAAGCCGGGACCCGGTTTCACTCTTCAAAACCGACTGAATGACTTTCTCAATCTTTTCCGGGGTCAGCCTTTCCATCCCCCTGTTCAGACCTTCATCAGCAACTACCTTGCTTTCTTCAATTTTTACTGCTGGTTCACCCATTATATTCGCTCCTTTTCGGGATTGAAGATTTTTTCGCCACGTTTTTTTTGCCACGAATGAACACAAATGTCTTCACGAATAAACTTTTATATCTTTTTTAAAATTCACACGAATCATAAACGGCAAAACCTCTGTTTTTTTTTGCAGCCTGCACTCGGCAATCTTCAATCTTCAATTAACATTACCAGTCTTTTGCATTTTTCACTGCCCCGAACTCGGACCCCATATAGCCTCTTGTCAGCGGGAAAAAAATCGCATGGCTTAACCTGCTGAAAGGAATAGCAATCAGCATAATTTCTCCCGAAAGAATATGCAGAATCAGCATCATTCTGTATCCTGCCCACTGATGATATGCCCAGAAACCTGTGATAAAAGGAGCGGCAACAATGGCAAGAATGATAAAATCGGAACGGTTAGTAAGAAATTTCACTTCCGGCCGGGTGAGTCGCCTGACAAGAAAAAATATACATGAAGCAATCACAATCAGCGTCATAACATCCGCCGTGCTGTCTGAAAGAAATCCCCAACTGATATTCCATGATTCTTTCCACAGCACCACATGGGCAAACAGAAAAAGCGGAACACAGATCAGACAGATATGGAATGCAAAGGTGAACAGGGTCATCAAAGGCTGTCTTCGCATGTTTTCGCTTCCGAAAGGAATTATCCAGTGAAAAATGGAACGAAGCGCATAATAAAAATCCATATACGCATAAACAGCGGTGTCTTTCTCCTTTGCCAGAGAAGCCAGCGAGACCAGCCGGTACAGGCACCCGCCGATAAAAAGGATAAAGGCTATCCATACCATAGGTCCGCTGACAAAATTATAAAGACCGTGCATTTTCTTTTTTCTCCTTTTTTGTCATCAGTCGTCGGCATTTCGTCTGCCGCTTGTCGTCTGACAGATGACACATCATAACTTTTTTATTTCAAAGGCAGAACCTCACGGAAATATTTTCCATCCTCAATACCCCTGAGCAGAATCTTTTTTCCGTCAGGACTGAAAATCGGGTCCCACGCTGCCTCAAGACCTTTCTTTACCGGCAGTCCGTCTATCATAATGAAATAATGTCTGTTTTTTTCCAGTTTTGCGGCAACATGCAGACTGTCGGGACTCCAGACCGGCTGCCATGCCATGTCGAAAATTCCGCCCCAGACATTCCCGTCAAAGGCGATAGTCCATTTTCCGTTTTCTTTTCCGCAACATGCGACCCGCTTTCCGTCCGGGCTGAAAACCGCATCGGTGACCGCATCTCCGAAGGTCAGTTTCCACAGTTCGGCATCCACGGCAACGGTCCATCGTCCGAACTTGGGCGAAACAATAGCGGCTATTTTTTTTCCGTCCGGGCTGTAAGCATGATGCCAGAGTTGGGGGAATTTTTTATCCCATATCGCCTGTCCGTTTTTAGCCAAAGTCCAAGCCCCTCCGATTCTTACAGGCGCTGTGATGACAGAGGCATCATTCGGCGCAAACAAAGGCTTCCATACAGATGAGAAGACCTGATTCCACGGCACCCCGTCAACGGCAATTGTATAATCATAAAGACTTGTCCTGACTTCCGCCGCCACATGCTTCCGGTCATGGCTGAAGGCTATTTCCCATACATTGACAAAATTTTTGTCCCATGTTTTTCCGTCCACCGCCACAGAATAGCACCCTTCCTGAAATTTGAAAATTTCGCTTTCACCGAAAGGGACAGTTTGAACAGCGGCGGCGGCACCGGTGCCGTCCTTGCTCGGCGTGAGGTTTGCCATATCGGCAAATCCGTTTTCCCACGGCGTGTCATTGACCACCGCAAGGTATTTCCTTCCGCTCTGGGCAGCAGCGATAATGCCTTCGCCGGCCTCGCTGAATTGCATATTCCACACAAATTCAAAGCGGCTTTCCCATGTTTCGCCGTCCACTGCAAGGGTCCACTCCCCCGTGTCCGACACAATGCCTGCGAGCCTGCCGTCGGGAGCAAATCTCAGAGACCAAACTTTGTCAAAGACGTTTTCCCACGCCGTTCCGTTCTCACAGACGCTGAATTCCGCTTCACCTGTTTTCACAACCGCGGCTGCTTTTTCGCCGTCCGGGCTGGAGTAAATTTCTTCCACCCATTCAAATGTTTCTTTCCATTTGTTGATATCCGCAATTTCTTTTTTGCCGATATCCCAGTCCCATTTGCCTGAACCATCCATTGCCCCTTCTCCTTAATTAAGGTTATGGAGAAATTTTGCACTATTTTTCCATTACCTATCCTTTTAGGCTTTTTATTACCTAATATTCATAAAATTTTCAACATTAAAAAAAATAATTCTCCTTAAAAAATGATCCTTATTCAGCTATCAAGAAAACAAGTATATAAAAACATAATAGATAATTTTAAATTTTGTCCAAAGCGATTTTTATGATTCTGTTTTGCCGCTCAAATATCAGATATGTATTTATAACATTTCCGCCAGAAAACAAAAGCATAATTTTTCAATTTTTATGAGAAATTGAACTAAACAGAACGCTGTTTATTTATTCCGCAGAGTGCGGCATTTCATGCACTACCTTACATACTGACAATTTTTTTTAAAATATAAACGAGTTCGGCGACGCCGATCTGCTTATCGCCATTGATATCAGCAGACAGATAAATCCCCGCATCGCCGGTATCCGCGCCTGTCAGTATCTTCAACGCCAGTACCGCATCTTTCAGTTCGATGCTTCCGTTTCCGTCAACATCGCCGAAAACTGCTTCGGTGTAAATCCAAACACCCCCGCCGTCTGTACCGGCGAACAATATTGTTTCAGCGGGTTCAGAGAGAATTGCAAGTGCGGAAACAGGTTTCAAAGCCGTATCGGAACTGATGTTTGCCCAGTTTGCGCCCCGGTCCCTGCTTTTAAACACACCCTTCTGTGTTCCGGCAAAGAGCGTGTCGGGCATCTTCGGATGAACCGCAAGGGCTGCAACGCCCGTGTCGGGCAAACCGGAACTGATGTTTGTCCAGCTTGCGCCGGCATCCGTGCTTTTAAAAACGCCGACAGAAATCCCGGCAAAAAGCGTTTCCGGCCATGTCAGGCGGATCGCAATGTCTCTGACGTTATAGGAATTGATTTTTATCCAAATTTCCCCGCTCTCGGTGCTTTTGAACATGCCGTCCGGCGTTCCGGCAAAGAGTGTTTTCGGCGAATTGGGATGAACCAGCAGCTTGCTGACCCAAGTGTATTCGGGCAGACCGAAACTTGCATTAACCCAATTGGCTCCGCTGTCTGTGCTTTTGAACACTTTGCCGTTTTCCGTTCCGGCAAACATTGTTTCCGCCGCGCTCGGATGGATTGCCAGCGAGATCACAGATGAATCGGGCAAACCGGAAGCGAGGATATTCATCCACGATGCGCCGCCGTCCGCAGATTTGAAAATGCCGCTGTCGGTTCCGGCAAAAATCGTGTCCGTTGCGGTCGGATGTATCGCAAGGCTTTCAATATATGCGTCGTTCAGTCCGGAATCGCTTTTTATCCATGTTACGCCCTTGTCTGCGCTTTTAAAAACACCGCCGTCAATGCCGGCAAAACCGGCAAAACCGGCAAAAAGCATATTATTTTGATTTATTTGAAGAAAATTTACAGAAGCCTTGTTCATACCCGTATCGGCTGCTGTCCAGTTTCCGGCTTTGCCGCGGCTTTTCAAAACGCCCGACTCTGCCCATTGACCGGCATGTAAGGTTATCGCGCTGAAATTCAGACAGAGAACGATTGACAGAAAGACTGCCAGACTGAGATGTTTTTCGGACATAATTTTCCTCCTTTTTTAAATTGAAGCGTTTTCATTTTTTACCCGTATTAATTAAAATTAATACGAACAATATTAACAGGATTTCATTATCGAATCAAGGATATTCCTTTCCCTCGGATGGGCTGTCTGAGGGTTTTTTAAAAAAATGCTAAAATTGCATTTTAGCACTCCGGAGCCGGAAAACATCAGTTTGGTATGAGATCAATTGTGCATCAAAAAATCATTTGCCATTATTATATAATGATGATATTTATAGGTTCAATATCAAGGCGCAATGATCTTAATGGATGAATATTATGCTCTTTATTCATGAAAGCCCTGAAGGTCTTATTTTCAAAATTTTTGTTCAGCCCAGATCATCCAAAAATGCGATTGCAGGGCTTTACGGAGACGCAATCAAAATCAGGCTTACTGCGCCGCCGGTGGACAATGCGGCAAATGAAATGTGTGTCAAATATTTATCAAAATGTCTTGGGATTCCGAAGTCGGCGATTGAAATCGCATCGGGTCACACAGGGCGCACAAAGCAGATTCTTTTAAGATATGGAAAAGACAAAGTTTCTGCGCCAGAAAAGGAAGAATTGAAATCCGCAATTATGTCATTGTTAAATTTTTAATAAAAAAAGCTTGACATCTCTTTTAAAAAAAGTTAAAAGCTTTGATTAAATTGATGCGGGGTGGAGCAGTCTGGTAGCTCGTCGGGCTCATAACCCGAAGGCCGCAGGTTCAAATCCTGCCTCCGCTACCATTTAAAATATTACAAAGGGATTACGTTGAAAGAAGACGTAATCCCTTTTTGTATTTTACGGGAATCAAAGCGATTATCTGATTTACGCCCTGATAAAACCGTCTTTCTGAAGCCTTTCTTTTTGCCTTCTGTATAAAAAAACTTGATGTTTGAATGTAAGATTTGTATCTTTCAGGCATAATATTCAAGGTGTGACAGGATTGCAGTTACCTGCCGCCCGTTACCTGCATCAGAAGGATAAATTAACAGATAACTATTTATTCACAAACGCCGACTTTTGATTTATATTAAAGAAAGCGGCGCGTTTCCGGGCATTGTCAATTTGTCGGAAACACCCTGCGATACGATATGCGATGCGCTGATTCGCGGAAAAGCAGGGGAAGTGATGACAGACATCATCAATACGGTGAAAAAAATAATATAAGAGCACAAAACTGTCAAAACAGACTGATTGAAGCCCTAAGAAGATTATAAGAAGATAACTGATCCGGAAGCTTTTTGTGCTTTTCATTCTGACCGAGATGGGTTATATAATCAGCATAGTTAACCTCTCCCTGACGGACTGCGGGGAGATTTCCGATGACAATTCCTGAAATCAATCACTGCCCGACAAACGGAGTTTCTTCAGGAAACTCAGTTTGTGATACAAGGGAACCTTCATGTCAAATTTCGCATTGATGTTTCTTCTGTCTTATGCGCTCTGCATATACGGGACTTTTTTCAAAGATATTACCTGGGGAATCTGTCTTTATATGATGCAATACTGGCTGAACGCCCAGACCCGATGGTGGTACGGCGCTCTGCCGGATGTCAGATGGTCATTCACAATTTCTATCTGTATTCTGATGGCATATATCATAAAAGCCGGTAAATATTCAAATAACAGACTGTCCGATGTTCCTCAGACCAAATGGTTTGCACTGAATCTGATGGCATCAATCATTATTAACAGTTGGGCAGTGTGGCCGGAAATGCACTCAAAATTTTTAGATGCTTATATTAAATTGTTAATCTTCATATTTCTTACTTATAAAACTATTGATACACCTCAGAAATTTGACGCGGTGATGCTGACCAACATGGCCGGCGGTTTCTATGTTGCCCATGAAACCAGAAGCAAAGGGCGGAATCAGGACGGCAGGGTCGAAGGCACCGGGCCCGTGGATGCGGGAGGGGATGGCAACAATTGTGCGGGTTCCCTGATCACACTTATGCCCATGATATTGTACTTTGTTGTCAAAAGCCATCTTGAAAAAGCCAAACTCTGGAAACGCCTGCTGCTTCTCTTAGTCCTTGCCTTTGTGGGACAGTCTATCGTCCTTATCAACAGCCGGGGGGCTTTTATCGGGTTGGTTCTGAGCTGTACCTATATGGGGTCTTATGTTTTTTTCAACAAAAAAGTGACAATGAAACAGCGGGCGCAACTGATAGGCGTTGTCATGCTCGGAATCTGCGCGTTTCTCGCGCTGGCAGACGATACTTTCTGGGAAAGAATGAACAGCATCTCGGAAGAATCTGAATCTGATACAGGCGGCGGCGGACGGAAACTCTTCTGGAAAATCGCGGCAAACGAAGTGGTGAGAGACTACCCCATGGGTGTGGGCGGATGGGGATTTGCCTATCTGAGTCCGCACTATGTGCCGGCGGAATTTATGCCGCGCAATGCCAGTATGAGAGCAGAACACTCGCTTTATTTTCAAACCCTTGTTGAACGGGGATATTGGGCATCTCCGATTGTAGCAGGGCTGATTTTGTGCAACTTTTTATTTATGAGAAAAATCAAAAAACATCTTTTTAAAAAAGGCGATTTTTCCGCATATTTTCAAGGGCTGGCGCTTGAAAGCGGATTTATAGCTTTTCTGATCGCGGCAGCTTTTCTGAATCGGCTGAACTGTGAAATCCTGTACTGGCAGCCCATGTTCTTTGCCTGCTTCGGCAATATTTATCTGATAAAGGGATATACAAAACTGGGAGAAAAGAAAAAATAGTATCTCCTTTACAAAATGCAGGGCATTAACTTCCCCCTCTCCCTTGAGAGAGAGGGCTCCCCCTCACCCTGCCCTCTCCCCGGAGGGGAGAGGGTTTTTCAGGTTCTCCCTCTCCCTTCAGGGAGAGGGCAGGGGTGAGGGTAAATAATTCCGCCGGACAGAGATGATGACATTTAACCGTGATGAATCACAAAGAATAAAGCTGATACGCACAATAGCGGTCTGCCTGATTGTCGTTACCCATATTTCTCAGGAATATAAAACAGGCATTGAGGAATGGACAAATACGGGGGTGCAGATATTTCTCATCATCAGCGGATTTCTTTTGGGACAAAAGCGTCCGGAAAAATGGGGAACATGGTTTCGGGACAGATTCATCCGTTTAATTCCTTCATATTATGCAATTCTGATTCTCACCGCCGGTTTTTACGGAATTTTTCTCGGTACGAATATCATAAACCTTCAGTTCATATCACATTTTTCCATGCTTCATTTTCTGATCTTTCCGGAATATCCTGTATGGGGAGGGCATCTGTGGTATATCACGGCTATTGTTATCT
Source organism: Desulfobacteraceae bacterium (assembly GCA_020049595.1). Lineage (GTDB taxonomy): Bacteria > Desulfobacterota > Desulfobacteria > Desulfobacterales > JAIFKL01 > JAIFKL01. The sequence continues at coordinate 3,247 of JAIFKL010000003.1, read as the reverse complement.
GCTACGGTCTTTTTCCGTTGCTCTGCAAAATCCGGGATATGCCTCTGACTTATTTTCTGCTGATTATTTTTTTTGCAGCACCTGCGCTGGCAGTCTTTTTCCGGCACACACCTTTTCCTTACAGGCTGTCGGCTGATATTTACGCCTTTATCGCAGGATTTGCCGCTGCCCGCTTATTCGGAACAAAAATCCCTTCTTATGCGACTGCAATTTCACTGGGCATCAGCTTTTCGGCGCTATGCCTGCGAGGAGCAGTTCTGTCAGTCGCTACGGATCAGTCTTTTGTCAATGAAATAATGTACTTTGCCATGCCATGGATCAGAGTTTCTTTGGGCTTTTCCCTTTTTCTTATTTTTTACTCCCCTGTTTTTAACAGGCTGGCATATATGAAATTTGCAGATTTCACAGACAAATATTCTTATGAAATCTTCCTGTCCCATAAAAATTTTATACTGGGACCTCTTTCTCTGCTGCATATAAGCCCGATACAGCCGCTGAATGTCGCGGCGGCTGTCATTTTATCTGTATTGCTGGCTGTTTTTATTCAGAAAACATCAAATCGGATTTCACGAATGTAGGGTGAACATTTCATGCCCACCCTGCACATCTGTAGAACGGGTTTGAAACCCGTTCTGCTTTTATGGCAGCGGAGAGTCTCGCAGAGAAGCAAGGCATTGCATCTCTGCGAAAGATCGCTCGGAATGCCATCACCGGGCTGAAACCCTGTAATTGACAATCTGCTTATTTTTTCTGTAAGTTACTATATTTTCCCGCAGTTTCACGATATGCTCTCCGATGTTCTCTTTTGTGACCAGAAAGCCGAAATCATCAGGAATATCAACGGAACTGTCATTGAACATTCTTGCCAGCATATATTTTACAATCGTTGTTCGGTAATGGCTCCACTCATAATAATTTCTGTTGTCTGTTGTAACTGAATTATAGCCGCTGAAATTCCAGAACGGAGATATTTTTGCCAATTCTTCCATAAACAGCAGATAATCCTTCACATCGAACATATCCATCATCAGATGATTGTGAGGCACCGTAAGCAGGATTAAATTCACATGATGACGGTCGCATAAATTTTTGATTTCACTCAATGATTCGATATTTTCTTTCAGCTTGATCCCGGTCACGTCCCTGTCGCCCGCAAAAAGCTCGGAATAGGGAGCGGCTCTTGTCACTTCCATCAATGTGGCTATTTTGCTTTTTTTATCCGGGAGGTGAAAAGTTTTCTCGCTTTTCATATACGCATCGTGATCCCGGACAATCAGGTTTTCTTCATAATTGTAATGCCTTTCACCCGTTTCTTCCACAACCGCTCTGAGATTTTCCATCTTTTCGATTCCCAGAACATATTTCATTTTTTTTGCAAGCAGTTCTCCTCCGGGATTCATGTAAGACAGATAAAATTTCAGAACATTTTCTCCGCTGACTTTATAATGCGGTTTGGTCATGATGGTGCTGTCGTCAAATCCGAAATAACTGTAAAGATCGTTGATGTGAACTTGCAGAACAATATTTTTTACCGTGTAATTTTCGACAATATATTTCACATGACTCAGGTTGTCATATTCGGTTGCCGCGCTGACAAAAAGGTTGTAAAATTTTGACCCAGGAATGTATTTTTCCACCCATTCGGGTTTGAATGCGGCAATTCGTGAGCCGCCGATCAGATAGGAATCGTATTTGCGGAAATTTTTTTCAAGATAGCTGATTTTATAGCCTCTCTGATTGGTCAGCATGGAGATTTGGGGCATGTTGAAAAATACATCTCCGAACACGCCGAAAGGATCAATGACAACCGCAAAGCCTGCATACATCACCGCGGTAATGATAATAACTTCAACTGTCCATATTTTGTATGATTTCATGCGTTCTCCTGATTTGATTCCGCAAGGCGGGCATGTCGTCTTATAAAAAATGCCCACCCTGCTTGGAAACAGACGCTGCCCTGTTTTTATACCTGTTATGAGTTACGCAGTTGAAGATTGTTTTACCGCAAAGGGCGCAGAGTTTTCCGCAAAGTTACGCAAAGATATATCTGAAAACTCTGCGGTCTCTGCGGAAAACTTCGCGTCCTTTGCGGTCCGTTTTTTCCGGCGCGGAAATTTCAACTGCGGAACTCCTAACCTGTTTTTATAAAGGAGCCGGTTTTAAAACTGAAAATAGAGAAAATCCCCCACACTGCTCATGTTCATAATTGAAAATACCAGCAATACGGCAGAAAAGAAAGCAAACTTCAGATCAGGCTTGAATTTTTCTTTGATTTCAATACTGTTGGGCATCAAAAAGACAATGACGGAAGCGACCAGCAGATAAACTGACTGCTCAAGACCTGCATACTCAAGTCCGGAAAATTTCAAATTGCCGAAATCAAAAAGTGTTTTAACCACATGAAGGGCGTCGCCGAAGCTGAATGAGACAAAGAGGATTCTGACAAGGACAACCCCGGCAAAGGTCAGGGACCATGCCAAAAAAAACGGCAGTTGTTTTTTTGATCTGTGCATGATATGGGCAAACATTACGAAAATACCGTTCAGAATCCCCCAGACCACAAAGGTCCAGCCCGCGCCGTGCCAGAATCCCGAAACCAGAAATGTCATAAGTATTGCAAAATAAAATCTTCTGCTGCTGTCTCCTTTATGAAAAATACTCCTGAAAATATAGTCTCCGAGAAAGCGTGACAGCGTGATATGCCATTTTCTCCAATAATCGGCAAAATTTCTGGCTTTGTAAGGAGAAGCAAAATTTATCGCCACCTGAATGTTGAACATCAGCCCCAGACCGATGGCCATGTCAGCATAGCCTGAAAGGTCAAAATAATATGAAATCGTGTAGCTTATGGAGGCAAACCATGAGTCAATCATCGTTAATTGCCCGACATGGGAAAAAGCAGGTTCGGACCAGTTTGTGAGCGGATCCGCCAATAATATCTTTTTGGCGCATCCCATGGAAAAAAGAAATATGCCTGTGGCAAGATTTTCATAATTGAGCCTTCCGTTTTCCGGATTTTCAAACTGCGGCACCACATCTTTGTGATGAATGATGGGACCCACAATGAGCTGGGGGAAAAAAGTGATGAATAACAGATAATTCAGAAAACTGTATTCTTTTGCCTCGCCCCTGTAACAGTCCACCAGATACGCAATAAGTTGAAAAGTAAAAAAAGAAATGCCGATGGGCAAAGGAATATGCAACAGCGGAAGCGACTTTCCTGTAAAAAAATTGATATTGGATATAA
>JAIFKL010000127.1 GCA_020049595.1 Desulfobacteraceae bacterium | reverse complement strand
AAAGCTGCCGCAGCCAAAGCCGCGCCTTCCGATGAGTCAAAAGATTCCTCAAAAGATTCCGATGACAAAAAACAGGCGGAGCGGATGCTGAACCGCCTCAATGACCAACCCGGTAAAGCCATGATTCCTTTTTACCGGAAACAGCATGTGGAAAAGGATTGGTAGTATGGATGGGTTCGGGGTGAGAGGTGAGAGGTGCGCGGGGCGCATATTTTTGTGTGTGATGCTGATGTTAGCAATTGCCGGCGTTCCGATGAAGGCATATTCTGCTGACATTCGGGCTTATGTGGACCAAAAGAGTGTGCAGGTCGGCGAATCGCTTCAACTCACGGTGTCTGTGAGCGGAGGGGGCGGCGATGTGGATATTTCTCCCATACATGATTTCAAAGTCATTTCACGGGGAACAAGCACCAGCGTTCAGATTATCAACGGAAGTATGTCTCGCGAGACTGCCTATAACTACGCGCTGATTCCTTTGCGGGAAGGCAATCTCAGCATACCGCCCCTGTCTGTGAATGTTGACGGAACCGTATATCAGACGCAGGCAATCACTGTTCAGGTTTCAGCAAGCCGGAATGTTTTTGTAGAGGCGCAGGTTTCAAATCCGAATCCCTATCAGGGCGAGCAGATGATTTACACTTTCAAGCTTTATAATGCGGTTCGGATTGCCAACCCAAAGCTTGATGGACCGAAATTTGCGGGTTTTACTGCAAAAGAAATCGGAGAGAGCAAAATATATCGAACAGTAATTTCTGGCAGGGAATACGACTGCAACGAACTCAACTACATGCTGATTCCGCTGAGTGTCGGAGAAAAGAGCATTGAACCTGCCACGTTGAACTGCTATGTTGTCAAGCCCCGCAGTATATTTGACTCTTTTTTTCCGGCAATATTCAGGACAGAAGCAGTCAAAGTCAATGTAAAGCCTTTGCCGCCGTATAACGGCGATGTGAAATTTTCCGGGCTTGTAGGCAAATTTGATATTCAGGCACAACTTGAAAACAGCAGGCTGAATGTAGGCGATTCAACAACGCTGGCAATCACGCTGAAAGGAGCCGGCAATATCATGGACGCTGAATCGCCGGAAATCAAAATTCCAGAAGAATTCAAGGTCTATAAAGACAATCCCGAAGAAGACATTCAGTTGGGCATGTCGGGCTATTCGGGGCGGAAAACATTCCGCGCCGCGCTCGTGCCGATAAAAGAAGGCAATTATGTCTTAGAAGCGATTCAGTTGTGTTATTTTGATGTTTCCAAAGGCAGTTATGAAGTTTGCTCCACGCCCAAGCTTGCGCTTTCAGTCAGCCCGTCAAAAGAAAAAGACAAATTGGAAGTCACCTCCGCGACTTCGGAACAGGTAAAGCCTTTGAAGAAAAAGGTGGAATTTACCGGCAGAGATATTCTGCCGCTGAAAGAAGAATTGGATGCGCTGGAAACCCGGAAATCTTTGTCTCCCATTCGATTTGCGTTGCTGCTGCTGATTCCTGCGCTGTTTTGTCTCATGGCAAAACTCTTTCTCGCACTGACCCGAAAGAGCGATGACCCGGCACGGCTCATGGCACAACGGGCTGAAAAAGCTTTGAAAGACGCTTGTTCATGTGAGACATCCGGTGAGGAATTTCTTTCCTGTCTTTACCGTGCGCTTGTCTCGGTGATTCTGTCAAAAGCCGGAACAAAAGGCGAATCGCTCACTTATTCCGAAGCGGCTCAAATCCTGCGTTCATACGGATACACCGATGAGACCGCGGAACAGGCGGCAGGGCTTTTGGAAAAAATCGAATCTGCAAAATTCAGCGGACGGGGCTTGGATAAGGATTTCAGGGAAGAACTTCTTGTTGAGACAAAACAGATGGTCAGGAGTTTATCTTCATGAGAAATAAAAAGAAAAATTTTTTTTACTACTTTGCTATTCTCTCAATTTTTCTTGCGGTATCCGCGCAGACTGCGGAAATCACCCGGTCATTTCTCGACGGCGTTAATGACTACAAACAGGAGAATTTTGAAGCGGCAATTTCGGCTTTTTCCAAAATTGCCGCAAGCGGCGTCAAAAACAGCAAGCTTTTTTACAATCTCGGAAATGCGTATCTGAAAAACGGCGAACTGGGACACGCGCTATTGTGGTACGAGCGTGCGCTGAAAGTGGCACCGGACGACCCTGATCTGAAGTTTAACTATGAATATGCGCTTTCGCAGTTGAAAGACGAGAAAGAGAATAAGGAAATTTCCATTTTCCGCATTCTGTTTTTCTGGAAACACCTGCTTAACGCAGGCACTGTGCAGCACACGGCAATCTTCTTAAATCTGATTTTCTGGCTGATTGTGACGATCAGAACCTTGCAGAAAAAGAAAAAAATCCTCAAAGCACCGAGTTATCTCATGCTTGTGCTGGCAGTCGTATTCACGCTGACGGCATTCTACAACTATTACGAAGCGGAATACTTCAAAGAAGCGGTTATTCTGCCCCCGCAGGTGTCGGTTCGCTCCGGGCTTACGGACGGCTCTGCCGAACTTTTTGTTCTCCATGCCGGAACAAAAGTAAAAATTGAAGAAGAACACCATGATTTTTTTAAGATATTCTTTTCAGAAGGAAAAATCGGATATATCAGGAACTCTGATGTCGGCGTGATTTAGCAGCGGTACGCCGCCGGCTTTCCCCTTACCCGCAATGCCGTTAAGTTAAGGGCGGAGATATTTTAATATTTTTTATAGCTTATTCATGATTCAATTTACAGAGGAGATATATGGAAAAACAGGAATTTGAAAGACGCATAAATATCAGGGGGCAGGAATATAACATTTTCGACATCGGCAAAATACAGGAAAAAGGAATCGCCGACATAAAAAGGCTGCCTTTTTCCGTTAAAATTCTGGTGGAAAACCTTTTGAGGAAATTAGACAATTATGTGGTGAAAGAAGCTGATTTGCTCAACATCGCGGGCTGGAAAAAACAATATGACAGTCCTGTGGAAATTCCTCATCATCCCGCGAGGGTGCTGATGCAGGATTTTACCGGCGTTCCGGCAGTGGTGGATTTGGCAGCCATGCGGGATGCCGTCAGACAGCTCGGAGCCGATCCCCGAAAAATCAATCCTCTCATTCCTGTTGAACTGATTGTGGATCACTCCGTACAGTTGGATTACTACGGGACATCAGATGCGTTGAGCAGAAATGTGGCAAAGGAATATGAGCGGAACAGCGAGCGCTATGCGCTTTTAAAATGGGCGCAGAAAAGTTTCAATAATTTCAGAGTAGTTCCGCCCAATTCAGGGATATGTCATCAGGTCAATCTGGAACATCTCGGCAGAGTCGTCATTACCGAAAAAATCAACGGAAAATATCTCGCGTACCCGGATTCCTTAGTCGGCACGGACTCGCACACCACCATGATTAACGGTATCGGCGTGATGGGCTGGGGCGTGGGCGGCATCGAGGCGGAAGCCGTCATGCTGGGGCAGCCTTATTATATGTCCGTTCCCGAAGTCATCGGCGTCAAAATGCTCGGCGAACTCAGAGAAGGCATTACCGCAACCGATCTTGTCCTGACGATCACCGAAATGCTGCGAAAGCACAAAGTCGTTGAAAAATTTGTCGAATATTTCGGTCCAGGCATGAAAAAATTGGCGGTTCCCGACAGAGCCACCATCGCGAATATGGCTCCTGAATACGGTGCCACCATGGGATTTTTCCCTGTAGATGAAAAAACCCTCGATTATCTCCGCCTGACCGGCAGGGAAGACAATGCCGAAGTTGTGGAAGCCTATACCAAAGAAATCGGGCTGTTTTATACCGGCGATGATGAACCGGAATATTCAAAAGTCATAGAATTTGATCTTTCCGCGGTTGAACCTTCGGTTGCCGGTCCCGCAAGACCTCAGGACAGAATTGCACTCAAAGATGTGAAGAGGAATTTCAGAGAAACCGTCCTCGGCTGCAAATATGAAAGAGATGCTGAAATAACAGTTATTTCCAACTTTCATGACGAATCCGGAACGCTGAACTCCCGTGAACCTTTATGCCAGCCCGACGGCAGAAAGCAATACAGAATAGACCTGAACGGGAACTCTGTTACCGTATCCGACGGCAGCATTGTGATTGCCGCCATAACTTCCTGCACAAACACATCCAATCCTGCCGCGCTCATCGGCGCGGGCATTTTGGCAAAAAAAGCAGTGGAGCGGGGACTCAGCTGATGCCGTATTTTGAAGCCCTCGGATTTCATCTTGCCGGATTCGGCTGCACCACCTGCATCGGCAACAGCGGTCCTCTGAATGCGGAACTTGAAGGCATCATTCTGGAAAATGATCTTTTTGTCGCGTCGGTGCTTTCAGGAAACCGCAACTTTGAAGCCAGAATTCATCAGAGCATCAGGGGGAATTTTCTGGCATCGCCCATGCTGGTGGTGGCTTTTGCCATTGCCGGAAGGATAGACATTGATCTGACCGCAGAGCCGCTTGCCATTGACCCGAACAGCGAGCTGGTCTATCTTGAAGATATATTGCCCGGTCATGAGGAAATAAATGATGTTGTCAGAAAACATGTGCGGCAGGAATTTTTCAAAAATGAATATGAAAAAATTTTTGACGGGGATGAATTTTGGAAAAGTCTTTCTGTGGCTGAAAGCACCACCTACAAATGGGATGAAAATTCCACCTATATCAAAAATCCGCCCTATTTTGAAGACTTCCGTTTGGATGTCGGCAAACCGGCAGACATCGCAGATGCCAGAGCCTTGCTGCTGCTGGGAAATTCCGTTACGACCGACCATATTTCCCCTGCCGGTGCGATTCCGCAAGACTATCCCGCAGGAAAATATCTTATCGTAAAGGATGTCGCGGTGGCGGATTTCAATTCCTACGGGTCCCGGAGAGGAAACCATGAAGTCATGATGCGGGGAACTTTCGGGAATATCAGGATAAAAAATCAGATCGCCGGCATGAAGGAAGGAAGTTTTACGATCAAATTTCCCGAAAAAACAGAGATGTTTATCTATGACGCGGCAATGAAGTACAAGGCGGAAAAAACCCCGCTGCTGGTACTGGGCGGAAAGGAATACGGCACCGGCTCTTCACGGGACTGGGCGGCAAAAGGCACCAATCTTCTGGGAATAAAAGCTGTGATTGCAGAGTCTTATGAGCGAATTCACCGGAGCAATCTTGTAGGAATGGGTGTTCTGCCGCTGGTATTTCAGGAAGGCAAAAATTGGGTGAGTCTGGGTATAGACGGCTCGGAAAGCTTTTCTGTCACCGGAATTTCGGATATGCGTCCGAGAAAAGTCGTGCATGTCAGGGCAGTGAAAAGCGACGGTGCAGAAGTGAATTTTGATGCGGTTGCGCGCTTGGATACGGATATTGACGTGGAATATTTTGAAAACGGCGGGATTCTGCCTTATGTGCTGAGAAAACTGATTGCCGAAAAATAAATTACAGCTCGGAATAAATTCCGAGCCTCAAAGCTCAAGCAGGCTGAAGCCTGCGTTTGTTGATAAATACCATAACTATCTATTTCCCGAAAATTTAGCTCGGAATAAATTCCGAGCCTCAAAGCTCAAGCAGGCTGAAGCCTGCTGACAATTACCGGCATTACATTACAGTACGCT
>JAIFKL010000228.1 GCA_020049595.1 Desulfobacteraceae bacterium | reverse complement strand
GGAGTAAAGTAAAACGGGTTTCAAACCCGTTCTACAGCGGGTCAGTAAAACGGGTTTATCTATTTTCAGCCCGGCCGTTTTTCAGCACGCACAGTAAAACGGGTTTCAAACCCGTTCTACAGCTAAATCGGCATAGTAAAACGGGTTTCAAACCCGTTCTACAGCTGGTCAGTAAAACGGGTTTATCTATTTTCAGCCCGGCCGTTCTACACTCACCGCTAAAATTTCGCTTCGCTCCCCGTTTTTATAAGATGATAATAAAATGACGCACTCCGGAGCGGTGCGGTATATGCTTTTTTTATGACCGGCACGGTGCGGTATATGCTTTTTTTATGACCGGCAGCGAAGCATAGCCTCTTCTTCTGGACCAGTCTCCGTAGCCCTGAAACAGATGCAGCGTCATTCCTTTTTCCGGGTCTGAGGGCAGAATCGGACTGATGGCGATCTCGCTCAGCCTGCCGCTGCCCCGGTTATCCCAAATCAGTTCGCCGTTTTTTCCCTCTGTCACGAGTTCTGCCTTCACACACACAATTTCTTTCCGGTCCGGCTCCAGATATGAACGGCCCGCCACATCGCCGATACATCGGAATCCCAGAGGCGGAACGGGCCGCCAGACCGCGCCGATCTGCGGGTCATACCAGATGCGCTCGTATCTGAGCGGATAGGCAAGGATTCCCTGAGCGTCAATAGCCGCAGTCTCTTTTACCGCAAACACCGGATGTCGGGGCGGGCTGTCGTCCCCTTGTGCATAATGTCCGAAAATTTTATAACCCGCAGGAGGCAGCGGCTTGTAAAAAGACACGCACTGATCGCTTCCTCTTTTTCTGTCATTCCATATAAATTCAAACTGTGTGATCTCGATATAGTAAAGACAGATTCCTGACGGAGATTCAATGTTTTTTTCCGATACGGCGCCTTCCGTTAATGCCCGGGAGAATTTTGCCGCTTCTGCTGTCTGCGTTTCCGAAGATGCTGTCAGCATCGGCTGATCTGACGCTGGTTCGGGCAAATTTTCTTTGGGAATCTTCATCCGAAGCGGCTCAGTATAGCTTTCAGTGTCGCTCTCCGGCAAAACAAAAATGTCTGAAACAAAAGCCAACGTCTCCTTAACCGGCAAAGCCTTCAGAAGTTTGGGCAGATGAATGTGCAGGGATGAACCTGCCGTAATCATAAGCGTTCCGAATGCAATGATGATCGTGTCCGCAATCCTGTTTTCAACGCCGGCAAGCCTGAGCAAAACCGCAGCCAGCATAAACAGGAGTCCTCCCACTATCAGCAGGATGTCCAAGGGTCTGTTGAATGTATTCTCGATAATTTCAATAATTTCTTTCATTTTTTCCGACTTCCGGTTAAAATTTCGGATAGTAGAGACGCACGGCAGTGCGTCTCTGCGATAGTCTATACCGTCCACCGGCATAAATTGCGCTTTTGTAAAATGCCCGGGCTAAAATCAGACGCAAGCCGTTTTATCGGCAAAACGGTTTGCAAAACCGTTTTACAATTGCGCTTTTGCAAAACGGTTTGCGTCTGATTTCAGCAGGGGCGCTTTACGGCAGATTTCAGAAGCGCAGTTTATGCCAGCGGGCAGTATAACGGAGAAACAGCGATTCGGAATCTGAGAGATGACAACCCAGCTTTTATCAAGCTGTCAACTCTTCCATCCTATCCAAATAAAAATTGCCGTCATAAGGACAATCAGCAGGCTCAGAACAGCAATCAGCGTTTTATTTTGAAAGCCCTGTTTTCGGGGCGGAAGAACCGAATCTGCTTCTGTATAAGGTATCTGATGTTTTTTGTCCATTTCTTTGTGCAGCCGTTTTTGCCGGGATTCCAAAGTTTCAATGCGATCCAGCATCTTTCTGACATTGATGTAATCGGCGTTTTTCTCGCATATAACATTTTTGATGCCTTTTTCTTCACATTTGATCAGAAAATTGTAATCAAAACGATGTTCGCAGTCCGGAGCGCAGTTACAGGGAATCCGCTCGCTGAAACGGATTTTTCGGATGCTTTTGTGAATACCGGCAAAATGTGAACGGATCAGTTCCAAAAGTTCTTTTCCTGATGCGCCCTCAGCCTGTATGACGGCAATTCGGGTATAGAGGTTGATTTTTGTCATGGCTCTGCTTTGTCCCAGTTCAAAATAGGCGCCTTCCCGCCAGCAGAGTTTTTCGCCCTCCCGCTCGATCAGAAATTCGTTCATTCTCACAATCAGCCGCGCCATCATACCGGCAGGAAGAAATTCATAATGATACTCGAATTGTATCACATCTTCCGGTTGCCAGTCATAAGCGGGTTCTTTGCGGGATAAAAACTCGGTGACAATATGACGGTCTCCGTTGCCGAAGGGAAAGGCAAGCTCAAAATTTGTCATCAGACGCAGAATGGTCTCATATTTGTCTCTCGGATACAGGTCTTTATCTGTCCATATTTTGGGCAGGTCTTTGTTGAACAGAATCCCGTTGCGCTCCTGAACCGGCTTCGCGTCCAGGACTTTGTAAACCGCGTCCGTACCCCATTCCGGTTTTAAAATAATCGTATCTTTCAAAAGCTCATCTTCCTGAAAATGCAGAATAATCCCCAGATCATGAAGATAGCGGCTCAGTGTTTTTGCCTCGCTTTCCTCAATGTCAAGCTTTTTGCAGATTTCTAAATAAGCCTTGTAAGGAATATGATATTTGCTCACAGCCTCCAGACTTTTGCGAACCGAGAGCCATGAGGAGGGCCAGAAGGTTCCCATCAGGGGCAGACGCCATGCCTGCTTTGCGATAAATTTCTTTAAGGAATCAATTCCCACGCCGTTTTTCGCGCTCACTTTTGCCGAAGCCACAATCTGGGGACAGCGCTGTTTCAAATCTTTGAGATTCAAATCTTTGTTGCGTTCATCCGCTTTATTCATCACTAAGAGGATAGGGCTGTCTTCGGCAAAAATTTCAATGGTATTGAGCCAGTAGTCAATCCGGGCATATTCTTCTTCCTGCCGCGCGTCCCAGACCAGAATGTAAAGCGAGCGCCGGGTGAGAAAAAACTGATGGGTGGCATGATAAATCTCCTGCCCTCCGAAATCCCATACATTCAGGCTCATGCGGGTTTTTGCCTCATCCAGTGCGGCGATTTTCCATGAACGGATGGCAATGCCCTCTGTTGTTGCCTGATTTTCCGAATATTCATCGCTTGTGAGCCGACGGATCAGACAGGTTTTGCCCACGCCCCCCTGCCCCACAATCAGCAGTTTGCCTTCATAAATCGTCTGCCCGCCTTTGCCCGATTTTTTCAGATAATCCCTGATGGCAGGCAAGCCCTGACTCACGATTTCAACCGGCGGAAATGTCAGGGGATTTTTATTCAGATCGAGATGAATCAGTTTGTTCAGTTCCGTAATTTCTTTGGGCAGAGTGGTCAGTTCGTTGGAATCTAAATACAGCACGGTAAGATTTCCGAGCCGGGCGATTTCTTCAGGCAGTTTGCTGATTTTATTGGTACTCAGATCAAGAATGCTGAGATTTCCGAGTCCGGTAATGCCGGAGGGCAGCTTTGTCAGTTTGTTGAAATTCAGATAAAATCTGGAAAGATACAAAAGCCGGTCAATCTCAGGAGGAAGATCATGTATGTAGTTGGAACTTAAATTCAGTTCCGTAAGATTTTCAAGATGCGCTATTTCTGAAGGAATACTGCTCATCGTATTGGAACTCATGTCTAAGCGGGAAAGATTTTTCAGCCGGACGATTTGCAGGGGCATTTCACTGAATTTATTGGAACTTAAATCAAGAATGCTGAGATTTTTCAGTTGAGAAAATTCTTCGGGAAGTTCGCTCAACTGATTGGAACTTAAATAGAGTTCTGTCAGATTTCTGAGTTGGGCGATTTCTCCGGGCAGTCTCGTCAGTTGATTGGAACTCAAATCCAAACGCGAGAGATTTCTGAGCAGGGCGATCTCTTTGGGCAGTTCGCTTAACTGATTATAGCTTAAATAAAGCCGGGAAAGATTTTTCAGTTGGGCAATCTCTTTGGGCAGTTCGGTCAGCCCCCGGAGTATCAGGACTTGTAAGTAAACCAATCTGCCGATTTCCGAAGGCAGTTGTGTGATTTCATATTCGGACAGATCAAGCCTGACCGCCTGCTCTTTTTCTGCTTTACGAATGATTTCTATTAATTCTTCCTGAGTTATCATTGCTTTTGCTCCTTTCTCCGGTTTTGAAAATTTACACTGAATGCAGGGTGGGCATGAAATGCCCACACTACGCGGTAGGGCGGTCCAGTCATAGATGTCCCGGCCGTATGTGCTTACTGAAACCGATAACTGAATTCCACCAGAGCGGAAATTCCCTCTCTCGGATAATCGCCGGGAATACTTTTGGCTGCTCCTGTTTGTAAAAATTTTTGGCAATCAGCGTCAGGTCAACAGTGGTGTAAGAAGGCATATCTCCCCTGTCATCCCCGGAAACTCTGGGTCTTTCGCCTGTCCACAAAATATCCGCATGGGCATTCAGATATTTGCAGATTTCGTAATTCACGCTGAAAGCTGCTCTCTGAGACGGAACATTCGGCAATCTCGCATCGTTATCGGCATTTCTGGGATCCTGCCAGGTGTAGCTCAGTTTCCACCAGTTGTCCGCAGAATATTTTCCTGAAAGATTGACTTCGATACCCTCAATCTCTGCTCCGCCCATGTTGAGATAGTGGGCAGGAGATCCGGTGTCAGTGGTAATCAGATTGTCAATATCATTGTTAAAATACGTCAGACTGATGCCGTGAGAATTTTTCAGCCTGTAGCCCAGAGCTGCTTCATAAGTCTTTATTTCTTCAGGCTGAAGATTCGGATCACCTATAGCGGAGAGATTGCTGTTGTACAATTCCCGAAAACTGGGCGATCTGAATGCCTGTCCGTAAAGCAGTTTCAGATCCGCATCTTTGAGGAAACTCCATACCAGACCGAGCCTGGGATTTGTAGTGCCTCCGAAATCGTCATAATGGTCATGTCTCACACCCGCGGTAAGATTCACCCCGTCGGCTATTTCCCATTCATCCTGAAGATAGGCTGCCCATACTTTTCTGGTAACATCTTTATTGGAATTTCCCCATGACGATATATCCTGAAAGGAACCGAGAGGGGCATT
>JAIFKL010000149.1 GCA_020049595.1 Desulfobacteraceae bacterium | reverse complement strand
CCGATAATCACGGAAATTTTCCGCTCATTCTGCCTTTTGATACGGGCAAGATTCTCCGCGCTCATCCCGAAGCCTGCAAGGGTTGTCTGTCCCTTAAAATCAAACCCCGTATTATCCAGCGTATCCGCAAAGACAATATTCTCAAATGGCTCATATTTCCCCATTTTCTGCTGATAGGTGTACTCGATATTCAGACTGGCGATGTAGTACGGAAGTATGGCGACTTCATTGGCGTGGATTTCATTTTTGTATTTGTATTCGAGATATTGTGGCGGAATATATTCAATGATTTCGGTGATGAAAGTGCCGGTGCCCGTTGCCGGATCAAGAATTTCCACATTTTCGCTGACAAGGGATTTCCCGAAATGCTTTTCCAGCAGCCAGTCCGTGCTTTCAATCATAAAGCGGACAATCTCGCCGGGCGTATAGACAATGCCGAGCCGGTCTGCGCCTTTGGGATTATATGCCTTGTAGAAATTCTCATAAATCACTTTGAGAAATTTCTGTTTCTCGTGATGATTGTCAATGCGTGAGGCTTCGGCTTTGATGGCTTTGTAGTACGAGTCAATGCTTGCCAGCGTGTTCCGGCGCAGCGTTCCGGTGAAAAACGTGCCGACAACCGCCTCAAGTTCCTTGGCAATATTGTTTTCCCGATGAAAATGACTCTCTCCGAACACCGTGTCGAATATCTCTGCGGTGAGAATATGCTGAATGAGCATTTCCTTTATGTCAAACGCCGTAATCTCAGGATTGATGCTTTCTTTGCAGAGTTCCTGAAACTCGGCGTTTGCCTGTTTGAACGCCCTGTTTGTCTTGAGTTCATGGGAAATCATCGCACGCAATGCCTCGATAATATCGGGAATATCGGCTCTGAATTTCTCCACAGCGAGATGAAACTCTTTGATTTCAGGGCGTTCATAACTCACAAACGCGGTAAGTACCGCGTCCAGCGCATCCGGGTCCCGCATGTCGCGGCGAATAATCCGGCTGCCCTGCTGAAACAGAACGATTTCTTGGGAATTTTCAAAAATGATGTTGAAATTCGGATAGCCCAGCCTGAATTTTTTCTCTATTTCCGCATCAAGATTGTCATCCGGGTCTTTGCTCTCCCAATGTCCCCAGTCAAGCCGCAGAGCGTCTTTGACCGTGCCGTCGGGGCGTTTCTGAGAGCCTTTCAGCGCCACTTCATCCACCAGAATCAGATTTTTCGGCGCACAGTATTCTTCCAAAAGATTGGCAAAAGCCCGGCGCACGGATGTCTCATTCCGCGTGCCGCCGAATCTTCTGTACTGGTCAATTTTGCTGTAATAGTGATTGATCGCGTGTTTTGACATAATGTCCCGTAAAGACGTTTTTATTTCTCGCAAAGACCGCAGAGAGCGCAAAGATAAAAGAACGCAAAGAACAACTTTATTTTATTAAATTTTTCTTCTTTGCGACCTTTGCGCCTTTGCGAGAAATTTTTTTATCTCTCGCAAAGAGCGAGAAACCTTATCCGATGCAGGGACACACCGGCGGCGTGCCTCTACCGTGAGTCGAGCGAATTAAGCACCAATGTTATGGGTCTGTCTTCCTCAGTCTTTCCGGCAAAATAAACCGGCCCCGGTTTCCTGTAATTATCCTCGCCCGGGGCGGCGGCAAGCCATTTTTCCCGGAACGCCTTCACAATTCCGAAAGCCGGCGCATTGACATCCACCAGCGTCCGCTCCAATACCAGCGACATTTTTCCGCCCCTTTCCTCCAAGTGCATGAGCGGCGCAATGGGAATGCCGATAGGCTCCCATCTGTCAAATCCGTGTTCCAGATTCATGATGGCTGCCATCTGTCCGGTCGCGCCGTTTGCAACCAGACTGAAGACCGTCAGTCCCAGATTGTAGGTATAGGTGCAGTCAAACCATGTGGGATCATTCCCTCTTCCGTCATAGCCGTAAAAATAGGTCTGCGTCTTGAAACTCGGCACGGATTTCTTGAAAATCGTTTCAACCGCCGGGGGAATTTTTTCATTTTCCCGGATCACGCCCTCAGCCACCAGAACCTGTTCAAGCGTTTTCAGAGAGATAATCGCCGGCTTCACCAGCAGAAACATGGCAGCATCATAATTGCTGAACAGCACAGGACCGAAGGTATCCGGATCAAGTTCTTCTTTTTTCATCACTTTCTGATAATAAGACCGCTCAATCCCGATTTTATAAATCCCTTTTTCCTTCAAAATTTTCAGATAATCTTTCACAAGTCCCATCACCACCTTTTCGGTTTCAACCTGTGAAAACTGAAAATTGCCGTGACTGTCTCTTTCCGTCAGAAGTCCTTCCTGAAAAAATTCGGGAATATCGTTAAACAGGTCATCGTCACGGGTATTCCAGATGGAAAAAAAGCCTTCTTCACGGGAGCGTCTGGCAAGTCTCCGCAGATATTCCAATTTGTCCTCCAGCAGCGGAAAATCTGCATGAAAAGCCGTGTCATAAGTCTGATTGTATTCGGCGATCACCGTGTTCAGCTTTGTGATAAGCATCTGAATTTCATTGATAAATTCAAGTATTCCTTCGGGAATGACCATGACGCCGTAATTCTTTCCCACCGCAGCGCGGCGGACAATCGCATCGCAGATCACACGGGAAAGATGCCGCAGCGTCATGCCGTAAGCCGTGTAGTCAACCTCTTTCCCTGCCTTTTCGATGCGCCGCGTGTCAACATAGTCCGCAAGGTCTTCGCCGATCAGCGTAATGTTTGCGTGGGTCTGCAATGCCACTTCCAGCGCAAGATGACTCGCCACCCTTCCCATGACTTTGCAGACATGCCAGTATTTCACATCGGAAGCCGCGTCCGTGCAGAGATTGCTTATGGAATTGGCAAAGGCTCTGGCGGCGCTGTGGAATCCGAAAGACATGGCGCATAAAACCTGTCCTGCCGCGTCTCTGACCTGTATGTCGCCGTCAATGGTTTTGGGAACGCCGATGACCTGAACGCCGTCGCTGTACATTTCCTGCGCCAGAAAAGCCGCGTTGGTGTTGGAGTCGTCTCCGCCCACCACCACCAGCGCGTCCAAGCGGAGCGATTTGCAGGTCTGCTTTGACAGAGACATTTTCTTTTTGCTGTCTATTTTGGTCCTGCCGGTTTTTATCATGCCGAAGCCGCCCAGATTCCGATAAGTATCCACAATATTTTGTGTTATTTCAACAGCTTCGTTTTCAATGATGCCGTCGGGACCGAGCAGAAAACCATAGACTTTGGTTTCAGGATTCGCCTTTTTCGCCGCATCAAAAAGCCCGGCAATCACATTGTGTCCCCCGGGCGCGGGTCCCCCGGAAAACACAATGCCGATATTTCGTTTTTTGGCGTAATTTTTCTTAAAAGCTTCATCAGGCGCGTCCGCAGACACGACATTCTGCACTTTATTTCTGATGATTTTGGGAAGCTGTTTTTCAGCTTCTTTATGAATCACAAAACTGAAACTGTCATTTCCTTTCAACGCAGTATAAGCGCCGGAAAACACCCCGCATATCGGAGGGATGCTTTTTCTTCTTTCAATCAGTTCCCGGTTCACATTGCCGGTTACGTTCTGAACTTCATGGTTTTTCAGGAGATCATGAACAGTGACAGATTCTTGTTTTGACATAAACACCCTCCATATCAAAATGTTATTCAGATTGAATTTTTCACAATTTTTTCTTTCTTACTATTAAGTCCGGATTTTGTAAAGGGAGATTCAGGAGATTTTCATATTCCCTCTGCCTTTTTTGAAAAGAGGCGGAAAAAATTTCGGTTATGATTTGCGCTTGATCTTTGACATAAAGAAAATTATCATTAGAAATGATGAACAAACTGCTGCCGTTTGAACAAGAGATAAAAGCATATTTTATACTGCATAAAATTGCCTTTCAGGACAACTCCGATTCATTCAGAAAGCTTGACTTCAGTTTCGGCGACAAAGCGGCGAAAAGGCATTTTTCCTTTGATGTGAAAGAGAAACGTCAGCCTTACACCAAGGCGAACTGGCCTGATACAAAGATACCGGAGCCGCATCTTTTCATCATGGATGATCTTGCCGCGAGAAAAATCCTTGCCTATTCGCCGAACTCCGGGCTTGTGGTGCGGGATAATATGTCCGGATGCTATGTTTTCTTCTCGGTGGTTGATCTTTTTCTCATGCCGAAAAAAAGAGTGAACCGGGAAATCCGAAAGCATGTTCAGGGCATGAAAGGCAAATGGATGACAGACCTGAGACACGGCAGGCGATTTGAAAAACTGGCAGATGTTTTCAAGGAGATTGAAATCTATCTGAACAGCAGGGAAGATATTTTTGTGCGTATTTTGGAATGCTACGGCGATTATACAGGCGAGGAAATCCCCAAAGGCGGCATTACCCGCCGCCCCGAACACTGGTCAACGGACGTTAAGGAAACGAGGTAGGACGGGCAGAGCCTGATTTATCGGAGAACAGGCAAACAGAAAAATATCAGTCAAATTTGAACCGCTGCCAACTTTTTTTCATGCGTGCGGCTTTATAAAGGCGATTGCAAAATATTCCAAATGTCATTAAGTTAAGCCCGGTCTGTTTTTAGTTTTTGCCCTCTTGAGGGGGGATTCCGATGTCCCTGCCCTAACTTAACGGCATTGGAGGAGAACACCCCCTCTCCTTCGGAGAGGGGGTCGGGGTGTGAGGTCTCAACTGCGTAACTCCTACATTAATGAATTTTATTCGGATGAATTGATGCAGCTCAGTCTTTTTCAAATTTCAACCCCGTCTTTTTTTCAACATGATTCCTTTATATTTCTAATCAGATAAAATGCTCAAAACAAAGTTTATGCCCAAGCCGGATTTTTTTATATGCAACAGGCTTGTCTTTTCCATACCCCTGCCTTATGATTATAAAAACTACGCGATGTTCAACTTTTTCTTAACCGCAAAGGTCGCAAAGAAGGCGCAAAGTTCACAAAGCTTTGTGAACCTTGTGAGACCTTTGTGTCCTTTGTGGTTAAAATAAAAAATCTGTTTTTCAAAGAAGTTAAAGAATCATTTGTGCGCTTTGCGTTTTTTAACCTGAAACCTGCAACCTGAAACCTTCAAAACATGAACCGTTCTTCTGAAATTGACCGCAAGACCAAAGAAACAGAAATCCGTATCCGCTTGAATCTGGACGGCAAAGGCGAACATGATGTCAAAACAGGGATTCCCTTTTTTGATCACATGCTCACGCTTTTTGCCGTTCACGGTTTTTTTGACCTGTCTGTTCAGGCAAAAGGCGATATTGACGTGGATTTCCATCACACCGTCGAGGATACGGGCATTGTCTTGGGCGATGCCTTTGACAAAGCACTCGGAGACCGAAAAGGTATATGGCGCTACGGACATGCTGTCACGCCGATGGATGAAACCCTGACTGCCGTAAGCGTTGATCTGTCAAAACGCCCTTTTATCGTTTATCATGTTCCCCGCCCCGCAGACCGATGCGGAAACTTTGACATTTATCTTGCCAAAGAATTTTTCCGTGCCTTTGCCACGCGGGCAGGGATGAACCTTCACATTAATGTTTTTTACGGAGAAAATGAACATCATATCATCGAATCTGTTTTCAAAGCAACAGGCAGGGCATTGGATCAGGCCGTTTCTTTTGATGAACGGATAACAGATGTTCGCTCCAGCAAAGGAGTCCTGTAAGTTATGAAAAAGAGATGTTTGTTTGATAACAGCATGTTCGGAACCGGAATCCTTTTTCTGTTTTCGCTTTTTGTATTTGCCTGTGCAGGTCAGCAGGTTGTTTCCGAACCCCCGCCGCCTGTGCCGTCTGACCTGAATAACATTCTGATTGTTTCTTTCAAAGATATGTCAAAAGGTTTTCAGGACAATACCAGCGTCAGATGTCCTTTGTGCGGCAAAATTTTCACGGGGGGCGAGGTCTGGGAAGATGCGCCCAATATCCTGACAGAACAGTTGGTTAATTTATTCAAGGCGCGTAATGACTTCAAACTGATTCCTTTTGCATATAACCAGCAGGTTCGCACCGGCGCGGCAGAAAATAAAGAGGGATTTTCGGAGCGGGATATGCTCATCGAAGCGGGTCGCAAATTCGGCGCGGACGCGGTCATGGGCGGCTATATTTATCGTTTCAGAGACCGTGTGGGAAGCGACTATTCGGTGGATTCTCCCGCGTCGGTGGCATTCGGGCTTCATCTTCTCCGCGTCGCTGACGGCAGAGTGCTGTGGTCAGCGCATTTTGATGAAACCCAGCATTCATTGAACGAAAATCTTTTTCATTTTGACACCTTTTTAAAAAGAGACGGCAAGTGGATTACGGGACGGGAAATGGCGATTTCCGCGCTTCAGGACATGCTTGCAACGCTCAGGAAATAATAAATGATTATTATCCCCGCAGTTGATATAAAAAACGGCTTATGTGTAAGACTCCTTCAGGGACGCAAGGACGCGGAAACCGTATTTTCCGATGATCCGGCAGCAATGGCGCAGAAATGGGAAGATCAGGGCGCGGAAATGATCCATGTGATTGATCTTGACGGCGCGTTTGAAAAGCGTCCGAAAAACCTCGATGCGATAAAGAAAATTTTAGATACGGTAAAGGCGGATATTCAGGTGGGCGGCGGGATCCGAAATGAAGATACCGTAAAAATGTTCATAGATTTGGGCGTGAAAAAGGTCATTATCGGCACGGAAGCCATCCGAAATCCGAAATTGGTTGAAAAGGTCTGCAAGGCTTTTCCGGGGCAGATTGTCGTGGGCATTGATGCGCGCAAGGGTTTTGTGGCAATCGAAGGCTGGACTGAAACCACGCAGATCAAAGCGACCGATCTGGCGAAACAGTTGGAAGGCTTGGGCGTGGCCGCAATCAATTTTACGGACATCCACAGAGACGGAATGCAGACAGGCCCGAATATCGAAGAAACCCGGCGGCTGGCGGAAGCGGTTTCTGTGCCAGTGGTGGCGTCCGGGGGCGTTTCCACGCTGGACGACATCAAAAATCTGCTGCCTTTGGAAAAAGTCGGCGTTACGGGCATCATCACCGGAAAAGCAATATACAGCGGCACGCTGGATTTGAAAGAAGCCATAGCGGCAACAAAAGCGTTCAGGGCTTAAAAATTTCTCGCAAAGAACGCAGAGAGCGCAAAGGTTTAAAAGTTTTGAAATATTCTTTGCGCCCTCTGCGTGCTTTGCGAGAACCCTTTTTTCTCTCGCAAAGGTATCTCGTTCCCACGCTTTGCGTGGGAATGCAGACGGGGGCGTCCTGCGAGACATGACTTCCTCCTTTTTTAAAGAGGGATAAAGGAGGTTTTTCGTTGCGGCGCAGAAAATCCCCCCTGCCCCCTTTAACAGTAGGTCAGATTTTCAAAACAAAAGATTTTACTATGAACTTAGAAGAATTTATTGAAAAATTCAGAGAACTCAAATCGCAGGGTTTTATTCCTTCAACACGAAAAGGACCCACCGGAATCGGACATACACTTGAAACTTATCTTGGTATGACGGAAAACAACATCGCCTTGCCGGACATTGACGAAGTAGAACTGAAGGCGCACAGAACAAATGTAAACAGTTTAATCACTCTGTTCACATTTAATAATAAAGTCTGGAAAATACCGCCGTTGGAAGCAGTAAAAAAATATGGAAGCAGAGATAGAACAGGCAGATTAGGTCTTTATTACACAATGTCATTAAAACCGAACAGTGCGGGACTTTTCCTACATATAGGTAATACAGAAATTTCCGTAAGACACATTTCAGGCGAAATTATAGCATCGTGGGAGTTTCAAATACTTGCAGAAAGATTTATGCAGAAAATACCGGCACTGGTGTTTGTATCCGCATTTACAGAGGAACGGGGCGGAAAAGAATATTTTCATTTTTACCGTTCACAAATAATGAGGGAAACTTCGCCTGAATTATTGGCTAACCAGTTCAAAGCTGAAAATCTTCTGGTAGATTTACGGCTTCATGATAAAGGAACAAGAGCAAGAAATCACGGAACGGGCTTCAGAACCTATGAGGACAAACTGCCTTTACTTTTCAGCGATATAAGCGACTTGTAAAAAATATAAGACAGATAGATAAGCACTTAAGAAAAATATGGGAAATAAATATATTGATGAAAGCTGGGATTTCCGAAATGAAAATACTAAGGAAATTACGCATTGTTTTCATAATTATCCTGCAATGATGATCCCGCATGTTGCAGAGCGTTTAATCAGCAGATACGGAGGCAATGCAGGATTACTTTTTGACCCGTATTGCGGAACAGGCACATCATTAGTTGAGGCAAATTTAAAAAATATCAATGCTGTGGGAACGGATTTGAATCCTTTGGCGCGGCTTATCGCAAGAGCCAAAACCACAAAAATCAACATACAGATTTTGGATTTGTATCTGAAAGATTTCAGTGATTATGTGTTTTCAATACTGTTTGATATAAAAAAACTCAATGTGGTTATTCCGAATATCAAGAATGTTGATTATTGGTTTTCTCAGTCTGTAAAAGAAAAATTAGCTCTGATTAAAAACTTCATTCAGAATATCTCAGATAATTCAATAGCTGATTTTTTCAAAGTTGCATTCAGTGAAACAGTCAGAGAAAGCAGTTGGACAAGGAACAGTGAATTCAAAATGTTCAGAATGTCTGAAAAACAAATGCAGAAATTCAATCCCGATGTTTTCGCTTTAATGCAAACTAAATTGGCAAGAAACAAAAGGGGATTGAAAGAACTGACAGAAAAACAGTCTGAAGCTGTCAGCCAAATATTTGATTTCAATACGGTTGAAAGGATTGAACATATTGAAAATGAAAGTGTTGATATTATCGTAACTTCGCCGCCTTACGGCGACAGCCGCACCACCGTTGCCTACGGTCAGTTTTCAAGATTGGCCAATGAATGGCTTAGTATTGAAAATGCGGCACAGATTGACAGCAGACTGATGGGCGGAAAGATTTGCAAAGAAACATATTCATTTGATTCTGATTTGCTGAATCAGGCTGTTGGAAAGATAGCAGAGGAAGATGAAAAGAGAGCTAAAGAAGTGGCAGCATTTTACCATGATTATCAGAAATCTGTCAAAAATGTGGCAAAGACTGTTAAAAAAGGCGGTTATGCCTGTTATGTTGTGGGCAACCGCAAGGTGAAAGGCATTGTTCTGCCGACAGATGAAATAACAAAATTTTTATTTGAAAATCAGGGTTTTGACCATACAGAAACCGTTATCCGCAATATTCCCAACAAACGTATGCCGTCAAAAAACAGTCCGACCAACATAACAGGTAAAACAGATACGACAATGAATAATGAATATATTGTTATAATGAGAAAAATCTGACAGACTTTGCAACGGACACGGCTGAAACTTGTCGGCGGGTATGAATTGCCACTCTCCCCGGAGGGGAAAGGATTTCGGGATTCCGCAGAGAGAATCTGACGGTTATGCCATTGCTTTGCGCCCTTGCGAGAATTTTTATCTCTCGCAAAGCACGCTAAGAGCGCAACGGTTTAAAAGCTTTCAGATATTTTTTCAATTTTTCTTTGAGGCACAGTCTAAAAACAGATGCGCCTTTGCGAGAAACTTTTTTTCAAAAAAAAGTTTCAAAATCATCCATTGACAAACACAACATCAAATCTTATACTGTAAGTTTATAAAAAAATTGGATTACCGATCTGCTTAACGGAGATTTTCCTCTTTGGCGATTTTAATTCCTAAACATAAAATTACGGATGTTCAGAACGCGGCTGATATTGTAGAAATCATTTCCGAATCCGTACTTTTAAAAAAAGCGGGAAAAGACTACACAGGGCTTTGCCCTTTCCATTCCGAAAAAACCCCGTCCTTTACTGTAAGTCCCGAAAAACAGATATATTATTGCTTCGGCTGCGGCGCCGGCGGAGATGTTTTCAACTTTCTGATGAAGCATCAAGGATGCTCTTTTCCCGAAGCCGTCACGCAGCTTGCCGAAAGATACGGCATTGAAATTCCGAGACACGCGGCGTCTTCCGAGGAAGAACGGCAGATACTGGAACGGGAATCGCTGCTTTCCGTCAACAAAACAGCGGCTGAATTTTTCCAGAATACATTATGGTCTTATGATAAAAACGGCGATGCGGGAAAAAAAGCCCTTGCTTATCTGAAACAGCGGGGCATTACAAAGGAAACCGCAGAGGCTTTTTCGCTCGGATACGCGCCCGAAGGCTGGCAGCATCTTACCAATTTCTTTTCAGCAAAAAAAATTCCGGCTGCTTTGGCGGAGAAAGCCGGTCTGATTGCCCCGAACAAAAGCAGAACCGGCTATTATGACCGTTTCCGGGACCGCATTATTTTTCCGATCAGAGACATACGCGGGCAGGTGATTGCTTTCGGCGGCAGAGTTTTGGACGACTCGGTTCCCAAATATCTCAATTCACCCGAAACACCTTTGTTCAATAAAAGCCGCTCGCTTTACGGCATAGACAGGGCAAGAAAAAAATGTCGGGAAACCTGCGTGGTCTATGTGACAGAGGGATATGTTGACGTGATTGCCCTGCATCAGCACGGCTTTGAAAACACTGTCGCAACCCTCGGAACCGCTCTGACGCCCGAACATGTCCGTGTTCTGAAAGGTCAGGCAGAAAAAATCATTCTGGTTTACGACTCGGATGACGCCGGGATTCGCGCCGCAAAACGCAGCGTCGGTATTTTCAGGGAAAAACAGGCAGATGCCTATATTCTCGTGTTGCCATCCGGTTATGATCCGGACTCCTTTCTTTTCCGTTTCGGCGCGGAAGCCTTTGCAAAAGCGGCAAAAAATGCTTTGTCGCTGATTTCATTTCTGACAGAATGCGCTGTGAAGCAGCATGATCCGAATACTGTGGAAGGCAAAATCCGCATTATCTCTGAAATGAAAGAACCGTTGCTGTCTGTTCCCGAAGGCATGGAAAGGGCTTTGTATGTCGAATCGCTTGCCGAGCGAATCAAAACCGATGAAAGAATTATTCTGGAAAAAATAAGAGAAGGCGGGGAACATATAGAGCGAAACCGATTTTATAAGATTAGGCATTTTCGCACTCCGGAGCAAGAAGGGGTTTCCTCTGCTCAGAAAACAGAAAATCTGATGGAAAAACAAATCGTTTCCATGATGCTTCAATTTCCTGAAATACGGGATGACATCCGAGAGCGTAATCTTTTGGAATATTTTAAAGATAATACGCTGAAATCCATCGGCTTGCTGATTTTAAACCGCCCTGAAAGCGCATCGGCGCAGTTGTCTGATATTCTGGGAGATGCTGAAGATGCCGAACAAAGGCGAATCATTGCTTATCTGGCTAGTCAGAAAAATGAGTGGAACCGTGAGGGATGCCTCAAGCTGATCGGGCAATTTGAAAAAACTGTCCGCCGACGCAGGAGCCATCCGCTTTTAACGCAGCAAATAGAAGCGGCAGATGAAAAAAATGATCGCGAGTTGGTGGATAATTTATTTAAAAAAAAGGAATCTCAGGCAAGACAGCAGCAGTTAATTATATGAACGGAGGAGCTTGATTCATGACAAAAAAATCCCCTGCAAAGCAGAGAATGGTGAAAAGAATAGACAAAGACGCATTAAGACAACTGATTTCAAAAGGAAAAGAACAGGGATACCTTTCTTATGACGAGATTAACGGCGTGCTGCCCGACAATATGCTGTCTCCGGATCAGTTGGATGAGACGCTCATCATGTTTGACGAACTGAACATAGAAATTATAGATGAAAGAAAGCATAAACCATTTGATAAAACAGATAAAAACGCCGAACCCGGCAACAGCGCCGATGAGATTGCCACGCCGGATCTGGCTTCCGTAACGGATCCGGTCAAAATGTATCTTAGGGAAATGGGACTTGTGAATCTCCTGACCCGGGAAGAAGAAGTTGATATTGCCAAAAAGATCGAATCCGGCGAACAGGAAGTGCTTAAAGCACTGTTGGACACCACCATAGGCATAGAATATATTTTAAAGTTCGGAGAACACATCCGGATGGGATCGCTGCGTCCCAAGCATGTTCTGAGAGATATTGACGAAGGGGACACATACACTGACGAGGCTTTGCAGATTGAGAATTTTTTAAAGACAATAGATGACATCCGGAAATTATATGAAGAAAACCGGGAATACCGGGAAAAGCTTTTTTCATCAGACGGCACGGACCCTGAGGAACAGCGCCGGCTCCGGCGTTATGTTTCCCGGCGGAACCACAAAGTCTTTGAACTTCTGAAAGACTGGCGTCTTGAAAGCGGCGTGGTTGAGAGGATTGAAAAGGATATCCGGGAACAGATTGACTGGTTTGAGATAATGAACAAGCGGATGCTGAAATGTGCGGACCTGATCAATTCCTCTCCCCGTGAAGCCTCTGAGTATTTGGAAACAGAAGAAAAATTTTTGGAATGGGCAGGGTGCAACTGTGAACTGAACCGGGAAGATATGTCCTTTCTGTTTTCGGAACTTTCAAACACCCGAAAACAGATAGGTGAAAAAGAAAGGCATATTAAGGCAAACTGCCTGATTCTGAAACGGATCATGTCAAATGTTGACGAAGGACATGCCAGGGCAAAATTTGCCAAAAGCGATCTCATCAAGGCAAATTTGCGGTTGGTGGTCAGCATTGCCAAAAAATATACCAACCGGGGCTTGCAGTTCCTTGATCTGATACAGGAAGGCAACATCGGTCTGATGAAGGCGGTGGACAAATTCGAATACCGCCGGGGCTATAAATTCAGCACTTATGCCACATGGTGGATTCGTCAGGCAATCACCCGCGCCATTGCGGATCAGGCAAGAACCATCAGGATTCCGGTTCACATGATCGAAACCATCAACAAGCTGATACGGACCTCACGCTATCTGGTGCAGGAACTCGGCAGAGAACCCACGCCCGAAGAAATCGCGGAAAAAATGGAAATCCCTCTGGATAAAGTCCGCAAGGTGCTGAAAATTGCCAGAGAACCGATTTCGCTGGAAACGCCCATCGGAGAGGAAGAAGACAGCCATCTGGGAGATTTCATAGAAGACAAAAAATTCATGCTTCCCTCAGATGCCGCCATCAGCCTGAATCTTGCGGAACAGACCCGGAAAGTGCTGGCAACCCTGACCCCCCGGGAAGAAAAAGTGCTGCGGATGCGCTTCGGCATCGGTGAAAAAGCGGATCATACGCTGGAAGAGGTGGGACAGGATTTTGCCGTTACGCGGGAACGTATCCGGCAGATTGAGGCTAAAGCATTGAGAAAACTCAGACATCCCACCCGAAGCCGGAAGCTGAAAAGTTTTCTTGACTATTAACGCAGGTAATGCTTGACAAAATCTTTATCTGAGGTTAAATAAAGAGAATATAAAGCTGGTTGGGGCCCATAGCTCAACTGGTAGAGCCACCGGCTCATAACCGGTAGGTCCTTGGTTCGATCCCAAGTGGGCCCACTTTTTTTGTGTAAAGACATGTCAGACAGCAATCATTTGAATAACACATTCAGTTTACAGAAAAGAGAGACGTTTTCCTTGTCCGGAGGATGCGGAAACCAAGTTTTGTCAAAAAACTTGGTTTCTTTTTTTTTCGGCGAAAATTTTTCCCGTTCACATATCATGCTATCCGGAGTGCTGATGAAATTTCAGCAAAGTAAAACGGGTTTCAAACCCGTTCTACAGAGCAGTTGCAGTAGGGCGGACAAAGCGGAGCGTGTCCGCCATTTCAGATGAGAACACGCCGCGCGGGAACGGGAAAAAGAAACGCAGAGATAACAAGTTTGCCATGTTAAATATACGAATAAATAAAGGGCGGTAATGGCTGCAACGGTAGCAGATATTATCAACATCATGGAAAGCATTGCCCCGTCCCGGCTCGCCGAAGAATGGGACAATGCAGGCTTGCAGGTCGGTCAGAAGGACTGGCCGGTGAAAAAGGTGCGAGTCGCGCTTGACCCCTCTCCTGAAGTCGTGGACGATGCCTGCAAACACAACGCCGATCTTTTAGTCACTCATCATCCTCTGATATTCAAACCGCTTAAATCTGTCAATTTCAGCACCCCCACAGGTTCGATTCTTCATCAGGCAATATTGCATCGGCTGGCGATATTTTCGGCGCACACCAATTTGGACAATGCTTTCGGCGGCGTCAACGATGTCCTTGGATCCAAAATCGGCATTCATCACCTTAAACCCTTAAAAAAGCCGGATTCCCCTGTTTTCAAAATCCCCATCGGTCTCCCCCCCTTAAAAAAGGGAGAAACACCGCAGGGGGGAGGTGAAGACGCAGCCAGTTATAAATTAGTTGTCTATGTTCCAGTTGGATATGAGGACAGCATATTGAATGCGCTTTTTGAAACAACTGCCGGAAACATCGGCGAATATTCATGCTGTTCCTTCAGAAATCAGGGCAAAGGCACTTTCCGTCCGGGAAAATCGGCAAAGCCATTTACGGGGAAGATCGGCGAAATCACCCATGCCGATGAAATCAGAATAGAGGCTGTTGTCTCGGAACCCGACCTTCCGGGCATTGTTGAGCATCTGAGAAAACAGCATCCCTATCAGACAATGGCTTATGATGTTTACCCGCTGTTATCATCTGAAAGCAGGCACGGAACCGGACGGATCGGAGACCTGCCGGAATCCCTTACCCTTGCCGCTTTTGCAGGAAAGATCAAAGAAAACCTGAAACTCGGATATGTAAAAGTAGCAGGGGACCCGGATTTACAGGTAAAAAAGGCGGCATTGTGTTCGGGAAGCGGCTCCAGTCTGATGAATGCTTTTTTTTCTTCCGGCGCACAAGTGTATATCAGCGGGGATTTGCGTTATCATGATGCAAAAGATGCGGAAGCTGCGGGACGGGGACTGATTGACATCGGACATTTTGCATCGGAGCATCTGATGGTTGAGGTTCTGACAGAACGAATCAGCAAGATTTTATCTGAAACCGGAACAGATGTAAAGGTTGAGGCTTGCGGGCTTGAAAAAGACCCGTTTGTGATTGTTTGATAAGCGGACTTGGCGGACACGCTGCGCTTTGTCCGCCCTGCGGGCTGACCGCAAAGTTACGCAAAGTTCCCGCAAAGTCGCAAAGTTCCCGCAAAGTTGCGCAGAGTTTCAAAATATATCTTTGCGGAACTTTGCGGTTTACTTTGCGGAACTCTGCGGTTAAAAAAAAGTTATGAAACGGCGGACACGCTCCGCTTTGTCCGCCCTACCATAGCTGTATATTCGGAAATCAGTGTTATCGGCAGGGCTTGCCCCGCGGCATCGGCAGAAGCGGGGCCCCGTCCCCGCTGATTTCTGAATATCTACAGTGTAAAAAGGGAAAGAGGGAAGTTGAAGGTCAGGAACAGACTTTCAACTTTTTAATTTTTAATTTTCAACTTCTTATTGTTGCGTTTTTTTTCAGTTCAAAAACTTCAGGATACCCGGTTATGAGAGAACAAATAGAGATTCTGATAAAGCTCCAGAATATCGAAACGGAAATTGGCAATACAAAGGTTTTTCTTAACAGACTGTCTGAAAAATTTAAAACCTTGGATGCCAGACGGAATGACTTTGATCAGCTTATCGCGGAAGAAACATCCAGGCTCGAAAAGTTGAAAAGGAAATACCGCGAGTGCGAATCCGAGGTGCAGATCAATCTTGCCAAGATCAAAAAGAGTCAGGAAAAGTCGGGCAGTATCAAGACAAACAAAGATTATCAGGCAGCGTTAAAGGAAATTGAGGAGTTAAAGAAAAAGAATTCCCAACTCCAGGACGGAATGGTGGAAGACCTTGACCGCATAGAGAAATCAGAAAAAAGTCTTGCGGAAAAAAAGGCAGAATTTCTGCGTGTCACCCGTCAGATCACCGATGAAAAAGAGGCGATACAACTGGAAGCGGATCAGAAAAAGGAAAGCCTTGACCGCTTTGATAAAGATTGGACGGCGATTTCCAAAACCGTAAGACCCGATATGATGAAAAAGTTTCTCATGGTAAAGGGAAAAGGCGGCGGCATTGCTGTTGTTCCGGTGAAAGAAGCGGTATGTCAGGGATGCAACATGAATATTCCCCCGCAGTTGTATAACGAACTTCAGCGCCTTGACAGTTTGAAGTTCTGTCCCCATTGCCAAAGGCTTATCTACTGGGAAAAGAGGGAGGATGAGGAGTAGGTCAGGGGTGAGGGGTCAGGGGTGTTTCCTCTGACCCCAAATTTCCATCCGGTCCAGGCTGTCCAAATGATCGCCGGGTCGCATCAGACTCGGAGGAAAGTCCGAACACCGCAGGGCAGGGTGCTTTGTAATCCAAAGTCGCGGCAACGTGAAGGAAAGTGCAACAGAAAATATACCGCCTTGATGGGAGGGTCAGAGGTAAGGGGTGAGCGGTAAGGGGTTTTGCACCTCTGACCTCTCACCCCGAACCTCTGACCCCCTATCAGGTAAGGGTGAAATGGTGCGGTAAGAGCGCACCGTTCTCCGGGTGACCGGAGAAGCTTTGTAAACCCCACCCGGTGCAAAACCAAATAGAGGAGCGTCTGAGGGCTGCCCGTCCGAGCTCCCGGGTAGGTTGCAGGAGATGCCGGGCAACCGGCGTCCGCAGATGAATGATCATTGCCCGGTTCGGAGTAATCCGGACCGGGAACAGAATTCGGCTTAGGGACAGCCGGGGCCGGCTTTTTTTTACCGCAAACAAAAAATTCACGCAAAGAAGCAAAGATCGCAAAGCACTGCATGACTGCATTAATTCCGGCGGGTCTGATGTTTTGCAGGGACACGCCGTCGTCATGTCCCTGCTTTGTGTTTTTGCCTGAGTCTTTTATCATCATTATGAAAAAAACATTTCCTCTCAGATTTCAGCAAGCCGGCATTCAAAAGCGGATAAATCTTTCGCTCATCATCACCGTCACCCTCATTCTTACAGGTTTTGCTTTTTTCGGTTATGTGAAAACCGAGGAAAAAATCGTCAGCAGCCTGAATGATCTGGGGGAGCTTATTGTGAATCAGCAGTCCAAAAGTCTGTCACTGCATCTTTGGAGTTTTGACACTCAAGGTACTGAAGATATTATAAAATCTGTAATGACTGAAAAACGGGTTTATGCGGTTCTCATCAGAGATGCTGACGGAAAAACAGTTTCTTTCGGCAAGATAAGAGATAAAGATTGGAATGTGATTGATCTGAAAAACAATGTTTCCGGCGAATATCTGATGAAAAGCAGAGACATTTTTAAAGACAATGATAAGCTGGCGACAGTCGAGGTTTATCTCACCTATAATTTCATGCGGAAAGAGTTGGAAGATTCACGCGTCAACCTCCTGATTACGGTTATAATTTTGAATTTTTCAATGGTTTCAGTCAGTTCTCTCAGCATCAGAAGAAGCGTCATACTGCCGATCAGCCGCACCATTGAAGGTCTGAGCCGAAAAAGCGATCAGATTGTTTTTGCTTCCGAGCATGTAGCCGATTCCAGCCGCTCTTTAGCAGAGGGAACCTCGGAACAGGCAACCGCTTTGGAACAGACCTCCGCATCTCTGGAGGAATTTTCTGCCATGGTCCAAAAAAATACAGAAGATGCGGAACAATCAGACCATCTGATGAAAACTGTGGGGCAGATTGTCGGGAATGCCGGCGGCATCATGTCGGAATTAAACGGTAAAATAGAGGAAATGTCCGAATCGGGAAAGGAAATTTCAAAAATCATAAAAATGATTGATGAAATTGCCTTTCAGACCAATCTTCTGGCATTGAATGCAGCCATTGAGGCAGCCAGAGCCGGCGCTGCCGGTGCAGGATTTGCCGTGGTGGCGGATGAAGTGAGAAATCTGGCAATGCGGGTCACAGATGCTGCAAAAAACACTGTATGTCTGATTGACGTGACCATTCGGAAAACAGCGGAAGGTTCGGCGCTGGCGGCAAAGGCAAATGAAGCGTTCAGAAAAATTAATGAAAGCACCGAGAAAATCGGACAGTTTCTTACCCAGATTGCCGAATCGTCAAAAAATCAGTTTGAAGGCATTCAGCAGATTAACAACGCTGTGGCGGAAATTGACAAAGTGGTGCAGCAGAATGCCGCCCGGTCTCAGGAAGGGGCGGGCACCGCAGAGGAATTGAATGCCCATGCCGGTCTGATGAAGACCTTTATCAGCGAATTGGAAAACCTGATCGGAAAAAAATCAACGAACTGAAAATTAATACCGATTCGCTATCAACATTGATGTTTCCGCCTCCGGAGTGCTGAAATGAGCCGCCGGGCGAAATTTCAGCACAGTAAAGGAAAGCTGAAAATTCAACATTGATGTTTTCCGCCTCCGGAGTGCTGAAATGAGCCGCAAGGCGAAATTTTAGCACAGCACAGTAAAACGGCCCGGGTTAAAAACAGACAAACCCGTTACGCAGCTAAAATTTCGCCTTGCGGCTCATTTCAGCACTCCGGACCGCATTTCCGGGAGGAGTGGAGTGCTGAAATGAGCCGCCGGGCGAAATTTCAGCACAGCACAGTAAAACGGCCCGGGTTAAAAACAGATAAACCCGTTACTACGCTCCGAAAATGAGCCGCCGGGCGAAATTTCAG
>JAIFKL010000147.1 GCA_020049595.1 Desulfobacteraceae bacterium | reverse complement strand
GTTACCGAATCGGATAATGAAAATTTTTTGAAAGCGGTCTCCACCGATCTTGACGCGAAGCAGAAATCTCAAATCATCACCCCGCCCCAAACTTTTCCGAAACAGGAAACTGTGATTGCTGTGCATTGGCATCCTGAATTTGTTCCCATAGAACTGATTGCCCGGCGCATCAACGCCATGTTTCCGAACAAAATCAATGATCTGTTTATACCCACCCAGCACAATCAACTGATGAGTTATAAAGGATACACCGGCGTGGAAGTGGATTGCTATTCCAAAGGATTCAACCAGAAGGTGCAGTTGCTGCTGCATTTTGAAAACGCCAAAGTGGAAAATGCGGTTGTCCTGAAAGAAATGCTGGAACATACCTTCAAATACCGTTCCTCTCAACTGCTTGATTTTATTCATACCATCACCGAGCCGAATGAAGAGCGGATTGAAGCTGCGGCAAAAGAAACCGGCGCAAATGAGGCGCTCATTCATTTTGTCAGGGTATATGTGAAAAAAGTGGAGAGGCTTTTGGAACAATACGGCGCTGCTGTTCCTGAGCAATCCGTGAAAAACAAACTGCTTCGCAATTTTTTCGACAGCCTGAGACCCGAATACGGGGACGCGCTCATTGACCGGTCCCAAATTTTTCTGAATGCCGTCAAGCTGATTGTCAAAGCCGAGTTTCCGCTTCATTATTTTTACAGAACTTCCCAAGTGATAGAAGAAGCCCGGAGTCTGGGCGCAGGCATTGTGATTCCGCATCCGGAGCAGTTCTGGCCCATTCTGCTGGCAGAATACGATGTTGACGGCTATGAAGTCTGGAATCCCCAGTCCCGGCGATATACGGAATTTTTAATTTCAGTCTTGAATAAAAAGAACAGCCAGATCGGACTTTCTCACCGGAAACTGCTCGTGTTTATGGGAGATGATACCCACATGGGTGAAAAGACTCGTGATCCGGAAATTCAGGACAAAGATAAAAGCGGCCGTGAAATCGGCGTTCAGCCCGCGTGGGATGATTTAAGCATTCAGAAGACGCTTATTCTGGGCAACTTTGACAGAAAAAAAGTCATTGAAGAATACAAAAGCCGATTGGGAAGTGAGAGAATTGAGAATTGAGAATTGAGAATTGAGAAATAGCCCCGCAGGGGCGAAATATTTGTAGATAAACAGAGCAATAAAATCAGATAAGCCCCGTAGGGGCGAAATATTAGACATTTTAGAGAAATATTGTCCGTTCCGCAATTTTCTTCTGCTTTGCGCTCTTTGCGGTCTTTGCGGGAGATTTGCTGATTATTTCCGAAAATGTCTATTATATCGCCGGAAATATCTCACTACAAATATGACGCTCCTGACGGAGATTGTAAGAAACTCTTCGATTTATTTGTTATATCTGCATTTTTTCAGGCAGGCAGGCAGGGAAAAACACTATGGCTAAAGACGAACAATTTGAATACGAATCCTTGCAGGATAACGAAAGCATCGGCAAATATCTGCAAGCACTGATTGACGGATTTGAAAAGAACAAAATTACCTTCAGCTCCGAAAACAACACGGTTGTTGTACATCCGAGCAGTCTGCTTCAGTTTGCCGTAACCGTCCGAAAAAAAGATAATAAAAACAAACTTTCCATCAAAATTTCGTGGAAAGATTCAAAAAGGAAAGAAGCCGGCGAAAAAATATTCATCGGTTCATAAGTATCTGCTATGCTTGAGAGTATCCTCGAAAATTCCAAATTTCTTGTGATTGAAACAGAGAATCAGGTGAAGCTTACTTACGGGCTTCTGAATGACTTTGATGAAAAACTTTTGGAGAAAATCGCTTCAAAAGATGACTACATTGACAACTTAAAAACGACTGTCGAAAACAAGTGTTTTTCAAGAATCCACAATGCCAGTTTGGAAGAAAAAGAAATCAACGATATCAGAGCTATCCATATTATCTGCGTGAATCTGGAACGCATTGCCGACTATTGCGTAAACATCGCCAGACAACTGCATTATCTGACAGAAAAATCTTTTATTCATCAGTATGATTATAAAGGAATGTTTTCTATGATTCAGAAGGGTCTGTCCAAAATCACACGGGTATTTGACAGAAAAGACCTTTCCGGTGCTTTGGAAATCTGCCGCGCTGAATTTTATTTGGACATGCTGTATAAAAAAAATTTTGATCAGATCATGCAGGAACTGCGGCTGGGAACTCAGGTTGAAAATCTCATTACCGTTATCTTTATTTTCCGCTATCTGGAACGGATCGGAGACTCGCTGCTCAACATCGGCGAAGCCCTGATTTTTGCCATTATCGGCGACAGAATCAAAATCCGGCAGTTTGAAGCGCTGGAAAAAACTTTGTCCGAATCCGGTTTTGCCGGAACACTTTCAGATATTGATTTTACTTCTATATGGGGGTCCCGCTCCGGATGCAGAATCAGCAAGGTCGGGAATAAAAGTCCTTCGGGCTTTAAATCTCAAGGCATTTTTAAAGAAGGCGCAATCAAAAAGATTAAGCAGGAGCAGGAAAATATCAGCCGCTGGGAAGAAATATTTCCGGGGCTGACGCCGAAAGTTTTCGGTTGTTATGAGAAAGCAGATTCAGCGTCCCTGCTGATTGAATTTCTGCCAGGATGCACGCTGGATCAGATTGTCTTAACCGAAAGCAGCGAAATTGTCCAAAATGTCATTTTTATTTTTGAACAGACGCTTGCTGAGATATGGGAATCCACCATACAGGAAGGTCCCTTTCAGACAGATTATATGAAGCAGTTGAAGGCTCGGACAGATGCGGTGCGTCAGGTTCATCCGCATTTTTACAGAAGTGAAAAAAATATCGAATCGCTTACCATTCCATCTTCAAAAGAGCTGATTGAGGCATGTGAGCAGATTGAAAAACATATCCCTGCGCCTTTTACCGTGTTTATTCACGGAGATTTTAATACCAACAATATTGTTTATAACCATGAAGAACAGAAGGTGAATTATATTGACCTGTACCGCTCAAAACGTGCTGATTATGTTCAGGATGCCTCAGTTTTTCTGATTTCCAATTTCAGACTTCCGGTTTTTGATCTGAAACTGAGGAAACGGATTAACGATGTGATTCAGCACTTCGTCGAATTTTTTTCCTTTTTTGCTCAAAAACATAATGACAGCACTTATGAGATTCGGATGGCGTTGGCGCTGGCAAGGTCATATTATACCTCCAGCCGTTTTGAACTGAACTACATTTTTGCAAAAGAAATGTTTTTAATGTCCCATTTTCTGATGGAAAAAATTGCCGCTCACAAAGGGAAGCCTTGGGAAACCTTCAGACTTCCTGCGGAAATACTTTTTTATTGAGAATTGAGAACTGAGAATTGAAAAGTATTTATTTCTCAATTCTCAATTCTCAATTCTCACTTGACCGGGAGATTAATATTGAACGAGACAAAAAAAATGCCCAAAATAGGCGTTGTCGGTGTACCGGGAGGCTGGTCTTCGGAATTGCTGGCTGATACTGTATCGGAGATGACCGGTTATCGGCTTCTCATCCATCCGGCAAAAATATGCCTGAATCTTTCCGAAAAAAAAGCATGGCATGAAGACACAGATTTGTACAAATTGGACGCGCTGATTGTCAAAAAAGTCGGTGCGAGATATTCTCCAGACCTGCTGGATCGTCTTGAAATCCTGAGATATCTGCATGAAAACGGGATAAAAATTTTCTCTTCGCCATTGAACATCATGCGGGTGCTGGATCGGCTCAGTTGCACTGTCACCTTGCAGTCAAACAGCATTCCCATGCCCCCCACAACCATCACGGAAGACATTGATGCGGCGGTGAAAACGGTGGAAGCTTACGGGCAGGCGGTTTTCAAGCCGCTTTACACTTCCAAAGCACGAGGAATGATTGTCATCAAATCGGGCCCGGTGACTCGGAAAGAAGTAACCAATTTCAAACAGACCAATTCGATTATGTATATTCAGAAGCGGATTGATCACCGAGGCAAAGATTTGGGCGTGGTTTTTCTGGGCGGAGAATATCTGACCACTTACTCACGCTGCAATGACAAGCTTTCGTGGAATACAACCACCAGAAACGGCGGCAAATATGAGCCTTATTCGCCTTCGGAAGAAACAATAGCGATTGCCCGCAAAGCCCAGGACCTTTTCAATCTGGATTTCACCTGCGTGGACGTTGCCGAGACAGACGAAGGTCCCATGATATTCGAGGTTTCCGCTTTCGGCGGCTTTCGGGGGATTCAGACAGCCAGCGGCATGGATGCTGCCCGGCTTTACGTTGAATATGTTTTAAAGAGGCTGAATTTATGAATTATCCTTATCATATCAGAGAAAATCATATCGTAGAACAACTGAGAGAAAGCTATCCTGCCGAATACAAACTCAATCTGCGTTTCGGTGACTGCCGGATAGAAGTTGCTGTCAGTGAAAAAGCAATTGCCGATGGGCTGAAAGCCTATTTCAAGCCTTTTGAAGATGTCTCTGGAAAAGCTGATATACTGATTACCGTACATGAGACATCGGCTGAAAAGTTGAATTTTTTTGACGAATTTGATTTCCATATAAAAGAACCTGACCCGGGCAAAAGCAAAATCAAGGAAGAATATGTTGATTTTCCGCAGTATCGCATTGTACGCAAGCGCCTGACCGGCATGGTATTTATTTTCGGCAGAGACATTCATCTGGCAGTCGGACCCTGTCTTGGCAATCTCAATCAGGTGGTGAATTTTGTCAACAACCGCTACATTGAATGGAAATTATGCCGGTGCTGCCTGCTCGGTCATGCGGCAGGCGTGATATGGAAAGGAAAAGGGCTTGCGCTGGCAGGCTTTTCCGGTGCGGGAAAATCCACGCTTGCCCTGCATCTGATGAATCGGGGCGCTGTTTTTGTCAGCAACGACCGGCTGATGATTGAAAAAAACGGAACCGGCCTTCTGATGCACGGCGTGGCAAAACTGCCGAGAATCAATCCGGGAACCGCTTTGAACAATCCCAATCTTATCAGTATCGTGCCGCCCGAAGACAAAGCACGTTTTTCCGGACTTTCCGGCGAAGAATTATGGCAGTTGGAACATAAATACGACGTGCCGATTGACGAATGTTTCGGTTCCGAGCGATTTGTGTTGAGCGCAGAAATGAGAGGATTAGTGATTCTGAACTGGCAAAGAGGAAAAGGAGGAATTATTGTCCGTGAAATTAATCCTTCGGAAAGACAGGACTTGCTGCCGGCGTTTATGAAATCTGTGGGACTGTTTTTTTCTCCGGATGAGGAATGCGACATGCCGGAGCCGACTATCAAAAACTATGCCGATTATCTTTCTTTGTGCAGAGTCATGGAAATATCGGGCAATACAGACTTTGAAGCTGCAACAGATGCCTGCATCTCGTTTCTTGGCGAATAAAAAATAAAATTTCTCGCAAAGACGCAAAGGGCGCTTCCGTTTTGTAAAGCGAATTTTTAATTCGCTTCTGAAGCGATTTGAAAAATCGCTTTA
>JAIFKL010000244.1 GCA_020049595.1 Desulfobacteraceae bacterium | reverse complement strand
CGGGCAAAATAGTCATCCTTTTCTCCTTCCTGTTTCAGTGTAACCGCCTCTTCATAACTCATGGTGAGGAAAATCGCCCAATCCAATCCCGCTATGTTCAGGGGCATGTAACAGGTCAGTTTCAGTTCTCCGGTCTCATCGCTTCTGATCTCTGAGCCGGTTTCTCCGCTGATTGCCTTGTTGATGTATTCCCCCGTCTTTATCATACCGATTTTTCCGGATTTTATCGTTCTGTCACTTCGATAGGCGGTTTTTCCGTCATATTTCCCCATGATATAAACTTCTGCCATATTTTTGAGTCCGCTACGCTCCTGAGCAATGGCATTTATCGCTTCTGCGGACAACTGAACTGCCAGTATTCCGCCCAATTTGCTCTTTTCTCCTTCAGTAAAGTAAACCGGAACGCCGGCAAAAGCGCAAAACGCATTATTATTCGGCGGATACGGCGCAAAGTCAGTGATTGCCGGTCCCCGGGACTGCATTACCTTTTCCAAAAGCTTTGCCAGCCCGCTTTCTTTATAAGAGCCGTGACGCAGATTTGTTCCCTGATCGCTTCTGCCTGCGGAACTGTACATCACATGCCCGTGTTCGGTGCAGATAAGATAAATATCCGAAAAACCGCTGTCTGCTGCAAAACGGCTGACAGTTTTACCGTATTCCGCCGATATTTTTTTATATTCTTCGGAACCGGCATCGTAGGGGCCGTCAGGCTTCACGTCGCTTTTAACATGGTATTCATCCAGCGCACGGAAGAGCATCAGCACATCCTGAGTTCGTGAAAACATTTCGATATTTTTAAAAATATTTTCAAAATGATTTTCAGTCTGCTCCTTTCTGACGCTCAGAACTGCCGAGAGTTTGTCCAAAGCCTCCTGTCGTAAGGCAGCGATAGTTTCCAGAAGAACGCCCATATCGCCTTTGCGCTCCGCGAAATATCCCTCTATCTGTCTCTTTTTGATTTCCCGCACTGCAACGAGTTGTTCATAAGACTTGTTCATCAGCGCATCAGTTGTCTGCATCACGCCGATAACTCCCAGAAAAACAAGCGGAAGAATGCCGGCAGCCAGAAACAGCATGACGAGTTTCGGCTTCATTTTAATGTTTTTTAATCTCATGGTGTTCTCCTGTAAATAATTGAGAATTGAGAATTGAGAATTGAGAATTGAGAAATTCTGTTTCTGTCATCCGGGCCCGCGGGCAAAGCACGGTATTGCAAATATTACGCCATCCGCAATGATAATTTTCAATTTTCAATTCTCAATTCTCAATTCTCAATTCTCAATTTTTCTCATTTCCCGCTTTCAGCCAGATGAATCAGCCGTCCCGCGTCAAGAATCAGGGCGACCGTGCCGTCTCCCAGTATAGTCGCCCCTGAAATGCCCTCTATGTGTTTATACATCTTGCCCAACGCTTTGATAACTGTCTGATATTGACCGATCACCTGATCCACACCGAACCCCACACGGCTGTCTTTTGCTTCTGCAATGATAATCTGCTCGACATCCGGCGCTTTTCCTTCCGTCAGAAAAAGCTCCCTGAGACTCAGATAAGGAATGATTTTTCCTCTGAAACTCATCATGTTCCGGCGTTTTGCTCTGACTAATTCCTCATGAGACAATTCCACGCATTCCTCAACCACAGAAAGCGGCGCCACAAAATATGCCTCTCCGATTTTCACCATCAGACCGTCAATGATTGCCAGCGTCAGGGGCAGCTTGAGGGTCGTGACGGTTCCGACGCCGCGCTTGCTGGCGATTTCCACAGAGCCTCGGAGCGATTCTACGGTTCGTTTTACCACATCTAATCCCACCCCGCGCCCCGATACGTCCGAGACCTTTTTGGCAGTTGAAAAACCCGGCTCAAATATCAAAGAAAATATTTCTCTTTCACTCAGTTGGGCATCCGGCGAAACCAGCCCTTTTTCCACTGCTTTGGCGCGAACCGCAACGGTGTCAATCCCCGCGCCGTCGCATCCGACGCGGATCAGCACCTCAGCGCCCGAATGCTCCGCACTCAGACGGAGGGTGCCGCATCTGGATTTTCCGATGGCTTCTCTGAGATCCGGCGGTTCTATGCCGTGATCCAGCACATTTCTGATCAGATGCACGAGCGGATCATTGAGCTTTTCAATCATGGTCTTATCCAGCTCGGTATCCCCGCCTTCGATCTCCAGCGCCACTTCTTTTTTCAGTTCTCCGGCAAGATCACGGACCAGCCGTTTGAATTTGTTGAAAAGCGTTCCGATGGGCAGCATACGGATGCTCATGGTTTTGTCCCTGAGTTCTCCGGTCAGACGCTCGACTTCCTCAGCAACGGAGAGCAGTTCCGGGTCATTGCCGGAAAAAGCTTTCTGAGTCAGACGCGCCTGAACCGTTACCAATTCGCCGACCAGATCCACCAGAGCGTCCAAGCGTTCCGCAGGCACCCGGATGCTTGAAGCCATGAAGGTTTCTTTTCGGATGCTGCGCTTTTTTTTGACATGCTCCTGTTCGGCAAGTGCGGATTCGATCATGCCGCGATCCACGACTTTTTTCTCGACCAGCATTTCGCCGATACGTTTCTGATGCCGCAAAACCTGCTTGAGCGTTTCAGTTGAAATGTCTCCCCGGGCAATAAGGATTTCGCCTAATTTCTGATAGTCTATCCCTTCTTCAGATTCACCTTCTTCATCAATGACTTCAATGGCGATTTTACATTCATCTTCAACAAAAATAAAAACATCCCGGATCGGATTAAGTCCTTTCCGGGTGGTGAGAATAATATCCCAGTAGGTATAGCAGGCATCGGGATCATAATCCCTGAGCAGAGGAATGGCATCAGTCTGGGCAACAATATTCGCCTCGCCCAATTCTCTAAGTTCGTTCAGCAGCAGAATCGGATTGGTGCCGTTGGAAAAAATATCGCGGCCGGGGTGAAAGCGGATTCGATAAGTGACGCTGGGCGCGGTTTCTGTTTCTGTCCCGGATAGGGCTGCCGCTTTGGCATCTTCCGCTGTTTCCATCTTTTTATCCTCATGTTCCGGCACCTTTGTTTCCGGGGCTTTGGGAATTTGACTCCCCGGAATGAGAGACCGGAGTGCGGCAATTATTTCCGACTGAGACTTGTCTCTTTCTTTCTGCTCATGGGTTTCATCCGGATCGGCAGGCAAGCCATCGCCGTCAAGCATGGCTTTGATGCGGTCTCTTGCAGACAGGGCAAGATTGATGAGTTGTTCGGTTACAGCGATTTTTCCGTCACGCACCATGTCAAAAACCGTTTCCACCTCATGGGTAAACGCGGCAATGTCATCGAAACCGAACATGGCGCCAGAGCCTTTAATCGTATGCAATGCCCGAAAGACTCTCCCGATAAGTTCAGCGTCTTCAGGTGTTTCTTCCAGTTCGAGAAGGGAGGTTTCCAATTCGCCAAGCAGTTCATAAGCTTCTTCTCTGTACGTCTCTCTTTGTTTTTCCATGAAAGCCTCCTATCCCAGAACTTTCTTTATCACAGTCAGCAGTTGCTGAGGTTTAAAGGGTTTTACGATCCAGCCCGTGGCGCCTGCGGCTTTGCCTTCCTGTTTTTTGAGGAACTGAGATTCGGTCGTAAGCATTACAATCGGAATAAACTTGTAGTCCGCATTGGCTCTTACCGCACGGATCAGATCGATGCCGTTCATTTTCGGCATGTTAAGATCAACGATCATCATACGGACGCGTGCGGAACCGCTGAGTTTGTTCAGCGCGTCTAAACCGTCCACGGCTTCAATCACATCGTAACCGGCATTTTTCAGTGTGAAACTTACCATCATCCGGATACTTGCCGAATCATCCACTGTCATAATGAGCTTGCCCATCAGGAGCCTCCTTCTATCCACAGACAACTGTCCTCGAAATCCAGAATACATCCTTTTTTTCGGGAAAACCCGGCAGCTTCTGCCGCCCGTCTGAATACCTCGGAACCTTTCCTGCTTATTGTCAGGCTTTTATTCATATCTATGGCGCTGCGATGTGCGGAGCAGAAAATTTGGAGGCAGGAAAGATCCACGTCGGTTATATTTTTGAATCTGACATGTACGCTTCCCGCGTTTTCCAGCGCGCTTATCAGCATCGCCCTCAGCTCTTCGGTACGGGCTATCGTCAGTTCGCCGTCAAGCGTCAGAATGCCGCTGTTATCCGATTCTATATTTAAGTCCATGTGTTGTTCCCCTCCGTGCGAGTTTTTTCTCCTTTGGAGAGGGGGCCGGGGGGTGAGGTGGGGGTGAGGTCTCAACTGCGTAACTCGTATTTATTATCAATTCGTGTTTTATTTGTGTAAAAATTCGTGTCCATTCGTGGTAAAAAACCCGCACACACTTCAAAAAAGTTCTATATTGTCTCCAAGATTATCTTCCGATTTTTCCATATCTTTCTGTTCGGCACTCTTACCGGCATCATCAGAAGTCGGGCTGACCTGTGCGACAAACTGCTTATGTATGCCCCTCTCCTGCCGCATCGAATATCTCCTCGCCAACCTGTCAGTTTCATCAGCAGAAGGAGTTTCAAAGTCTGTATCTGTCCGGTAATTCAAAGTATTTGCCATATCATCCAGGCGGATAAGATATTCATTCAGTTCTTCGGACAGAACCGGGAAAAATTCCAGACCCGATATGATTTCCGAAATTTCCGCATTTAAGACTTCGGCGCTTCGGAAAGCTTTTAAAGCGTCCGCGCTGAACAGTTCATATATATAAGAAATATTCTCAATGCCCAAATCCAATGCTTCCGAGGAGTTGCTGCTTTGAATTTCTTTTTTTTCTTTATCCGATATCCGAGCTTGCATATCAAGCGCCGAATGAGAAACTGATACCAAAATTTCTGCCACATTTTCCACAAAGCTGCCCGAATCATCGGACAGTGTTTTTACCTGATGTGCAAGCACCTCAAGCGATTTCCCGGCTTCACCGAGATGGGCTGATTTTACAATGGCATTCAGCGCGACAAGATGCGTCTCAAAGCCGATCTCTCTTATCTGTTCTATATACTCCGAGAGCCGGGCAGCGGTTTCGGATGCTTTCAGACCCGTATCCTGAATGCGTTGAGCCAAAGAAATACCGCTGTCTAAGAGGGTGCGGAGTTCCGAAAGCGATATCCCGAGCATGGCAAAAGGCGCAATCCGGGAACTCGAATCTGACAGAGGGGATTCCGGCTTTGCAAATCCGAATCGGGAAAGACTGCCGGCAAGCAATTCGATTTCTTTAAGAATCATTTCAAAAGCCCGCATACTCTTTTCATAAACTTTTTCAATATCGGCGATGACCTGCTTTAACTGCGCTGTCTGAAGCCCCAGAACAGTATATGCCGCGCCGGTTTTTTCCGGCTTTCCGCCATCGGATCCGGTATCCTGTCCGCGTAGTTGCTGAACATCATAACATGCCATAATAATATGAGATATTCGCTGATTCATGCTGTCATGAATCTGAATGCCCTCTACCACTTCCCCGACCTGAAGGGATATTTCCTGCGTGTGTGCGCCTGCCTGTTCCAGCGCCTTCAATGCAGTCTCCATTAACTGTCCGATTTCCTGAACAGAATCCTGAAGTGCTTTT
Source organism: Desulfobacteraceae bacterium (assembly GCA_020049595.1). Lineage (GTDB taxonomy): Bacteria > Desulfobacterota > Desulfobacteria > Desulfobacterales > JAIFKL01 > JAIFKL01. The sequence continues at coordinate 976 of JAIFKL010000244.1, read as the reverse complement.
CGGGCTTCGTTTCCCAATTTATGCAATGATTTCATATCCCGGGAGATGCTGTCATAGACCGCAACCTGACCGGCAAGCGTGCTTTGCGTATCCTCGCTGATATTTTTGATGATGCGGAGGGTCTTTTCGGAAAGCCGGCGAATCTGATCTGAAACCACTGTAAACATCTCTGAACTGTCTCGGTACCTCGCGCTTTCCACAGCCATATTAAAACTCACCGCTTTCAGAAACATGGCGTTTTTTTCCAGCATTCCGCACATCCCGTAAAGATTTTCTAATTTTTCAACAATCAGACCGACATGATTCAGATTTTCAGTCACTCGGAGGTGGCAATCGTTGAGATCGCCAAGAGATTCATTTGCAAGAAGACCGGCTCTGAAGAGTACATTTTCATCTGATTCTCCGCTGATGTGTTTGACCGCTTCAAGGATTTCCCGCTCCAGGGTTCCTGATTCGGCATAAACAGTTTCAAGTCTTTGTCCGAGCTTTATAAAATCAGGCTCTGCCCGTTTGCAGACGCTTTCCAGAGATGCAATCACCCGGGAAAGCGGAAGTCCTGATATTCCATCGCGGACCGCATCTGAAGAACAGACAGGAACAGATTGTTTTTCTGTCTTTTTTTTTATGAAAGCGAGAAATAAAAAGTATTTTTCAATCCATAAGGTTTTGCAGCGATAAAAAAAATGCCGTAAATCCTCTATGATTCTGACATATTTCATAAATTCCCTTGAGATAAATTTTTCTGTCTGAATCTTTCCTTGTTTTTCATATTTCAGCGAGCTTTTTTAACCACGAAAACACGAAAATTATGAAAGTCACGAAAGTTACGAAAAAATTTTCGTGTTTTTCATTCTTTTCGTGCTTTCGTGGTTACAATCCAGCGAGCTTTTTTAACCACGAAGACACGAAAAATATGAAAGTTACGAAAAAAATTTTCGTGTTTTTCATTCTTTTCGTGCTTTCGTGGTTACAATCC
>JAIFKL010000391.1 GCA_020049595.1 Desulfobacteraceae bacterium | reverse complement strand
GAAGTTGTACTAATCGGTGGGCATAGTATTGAAGACAATGAGTTGAAATACGGCTTATCGGTCACAGGTTTTGTGCATCCTGACCGGGTGCTTACGAAGAAAAATCTCAGAGACGGCGATCAACTGATTCTCACAAAACCGCTGGGAACGGGCATCATCAACACGGCAGTCAAGGCAGGGCTTGCAGATGAGAAAACTGTTGCTTATGTTACGAAACTTATGGCATCGCTGAATCGGGACGCGGCGGAAGTCATGAAGCATTTTCCGGTTCATGCCTGCACGGATATTACCGGCTTCGGCTTGCTGGGGCATCTGGCGGAAATGGTGCAGGGTTCCGGCTTCGGCGCAGAACTTTACGCCAAACAGATTCCTGTGATTCCCCAAGCGTTTGAATATGCCGCTATGGGGCTGATTCCGGCAGGAGCATACAAAAACCGGGAATTTCGTGAGACAATTGTTGAATTTCACTCCTCTGCGGAACGCAGGCTTGAGATGATCCTGTTTGATCCCCAGACCTCCGGCGGTCTGCTCATATCCGTAGCAAAAGAAAAGGCGCATGAACTGCTGGAGCAATTGCAGAAAAAAGGAATGGAACATTCGGGAATTATCGGAGAAGTTGTATCCGGAGCCGGAGAAAAGATTTTTGTAGTTTAACTCACACTAACGGACAATTTTTCAGACTGTTCTGCTGAAACAGATAGTAAAACGATTTTGCAAATCGTTTCCGCGGCACAGACTGTATGTACTGCTGAAAAAGACAGAGAAACGGCTTGCAAAGCCGTTTTACAGTAAAACGATTTTGCAAATCGTTTCCGCGGCACAGACTGTATGTACTGCTGAAAAAGACAGAGAAACGGCTTGCAAAGCCGTTTTGCAGTAAAACGATTTTGCAAATCGTTTCCGCGGCACAGACTGTATGAATAAAATCAGAATTTTATTATTTTTTGTCCGGTAATATGAATTTAACTTTTAATTTTATTCTAACATATAGGAATAACATAAAATGAAAGAAATAGATGCCCGGGGGCTGGCATGTCCGGCACCGGTATTGATGACCAAAGCCGCCATTGAGAAAGAGGGCGCAAATCTTATCAAGATCATTGTGGATAACAAGGCTTCAAAAGAAAACGTCTGCCTGTTTCTGGAATCCAGAAAATTTGAAACTTCGGTGCAGATGCAGGGAAATGATTTTTATATCACCGGTAAAGGCAAAGGCGGCGACGTTCCTGCGCCTTTGTCCAAGGCTGAAAAAAGCGATGCTGGACAGAAAAAAATGATGGTCATGGCTGCTACAGACCGTATCGGCTACGGCGATGACGAACTGGGCTTGAAACTCATGGTCAGTTTCATCAAAACCCTGAAAGAACTGGGACCGGATTTGTGGCGGCTTGTGCTTGTGAACAACGGCGTCAAACTGACCGTTGACGGTTCGCAGGTTCTGCCGGATCTGAAGGCATTGGAAGCAGACGGCATCCGTATTCTGGTTTGCGGAACCTGCCTGAATCATTTCGATCTGCTGGAACGGAAACAGGTCGGCGAAACCACCAATATGCTTGATATTGTCACGGCGATGCAAGTAGCCGATAAGGTTGTCAGTATTTGAGATCGCTGACTCCTGAACCGAGTCCCGCAGGGACATTTGAAAATAGCCCGGCCCCGGCTAAGAATAGATATTGCCGGATGAATGAGACGTAACCCTTTTTGGGTAGTGGTGTAGAAGAGGTGACGGAGCCTCTTATTATAACAGCGCATTGCAGAAATGAGATTCTTCGCTTCGCTCAGAATGACACCTCAAAATCACCCAGTTCTACACCACTACCAAAAGGCGTTAATGTCACCTGTATTGAGTTTTCATTTTCATCTGTATAACAGATTATTATAATAAGATATTCTTCGCTATGCTCAGAAGGTTGTTGAACGTGCCGAAACAATGACAGAGGCAGAGTTTGTCACCTCTTCTATACCACTACCCCGAAATGTATTCCCTTAACCCTTCCGTCTGATTCAATGTTAATTTAATATCATAAACTCATAGGGCTGTCAATATTTGTAACAGGAATATTTCCATAGCTCAGATTTCCTCCTGCCCCGCTCTGAAAAGCCGAATATTCTTTCTTTTCAGTCTGTAATGATTATCTGCATCTCTACTGTTTTTAAGAGACATACAGTTCTTCTCAGAAAAAAGCTTGAACATCATGCCGGGTTCAGATATACTGTTTATTTGACATTATCGGAAATGAATAAGGCTCTCGCAAAGCCCGCGGAGAAATTGCAGACTGATTTTTTAAAAAAGCCTGTGCCGATATTAACGGCGCGTTAATTTCTCATATCTGATAACTTATTTTCTTTGCGCTCTCTGCGCCTTTGCGAGAAACTTTTATTTGCTCGCAAGGGCGCAGAGTCCGCAAAGAGAAATAAAGCCTTTTCAAACAAAAAGGAGTAAGAGATAAATGTGTCTTGCAATTCCTTCCAAGATCGTGAAAATTGAAGACAGCCTTGCCACCATAGATGTGGACGGCGTAAAAAGAGTCGTCAGCATTCTCCTTCTTGAAGATGCACAGGTCGGAGACTATGTTATTGTTCACGCAGGCTTTGCCATCCACAAAATAGACGAAACTGTTGCGGCGGAATCGCTGGAACTTCTCCGTGAAATGGCTTCTCTGACAGAGAACTGAACCGCGAAAGATTGAACCACGAAAGCGCGAAAACAGCGAAAAGCACGAAATGTTTTTTCGCATTTTCATACCTTTCGTGCCTACTTTTATAAGATCGGGCGTGTTCCGCAAATGCGGGCGATAACGGGCGATAAAATGACTGCTGAAAATATCCCAAAATAACAATGAAATTAAAGGTGACCAGCTATGGAAGACTTTATAGAAATCATATCTTTGCTGGACGATAAGGATAAGAAGAAATTATCGGAGTTTGTACATATTCTTATTTGCCGGAAAAAATATGATAAGCTGAGAAAAGAAATAGATGCCAGAAGAGCCGAAATAAAAAACGGAGAAGTTTTGTCTCACGAAGAATTATGGGCGGATCGCTAAAGCAATGTTTGAGATAAAATATGCCAGAAGCGTGGGAAAAGACCTGAATCGAATAGATAGAAAATATCTTCAAAAAATAAAGAAAGCAACAGAATCTCTGAGAGAATTTCCGGATGTTTCAAATATGAAAAAGCTCTCAGCTCACCCTATAGCAGACTACAGGCTCAGAATTGGCGAATACAGGGTTTTGTTTGATGTTTATTGGGATGATAAAGTTATTTTCGTTTTGAAGATAGGACACAGAAAAGAGGTTTACTGAAATCAGGCGGTTTATCCTGAAGATTCGCCAACTGTATTGCTCAAATGACTGCTGACAACATCGCAAAACAACTTGAAATCAAAGGCATAGTTCAAGGTGTCGGGTTCCGCCCCTTTGTCTATCAATTGGCAAAGCAGTACGAGATAAAGGGAGAAATCGCCAACACATCTTCGGGCGTATCTGTCCGTATAGAAGGCAGAAATGAGGACATCGAATCTTTCTGCGCCGACCTTATCGCGAAAGCCCCGCCGCTTGCACATATCAGCGAAATTGCAGCCTGCTTTGAAACAGTAAAAGGATTTGCAGATTTCTCTATTACAGAGAGCAAAGCCGATGCGGACAAATCAACGCTCATTTCGCCTGATGTTTCCGTTTGCGAGGATTGCCTTCAGGAGTTATTTGATCCCGAAGACCGCCGTTATCTTTATCCTTTCATCAACTGCACCAACTGCGGTCCCAGATATACAATCATTTCGGATATTCCTTACGACAGACCCAAGACCTCGATGAGACATTTTAAGATGTGCAAGGCATGTCAGGCAGAATACGACGACCCCGGAAACAGACGTTTTCATGCCCAGCCTAACGCCTGCGCTGTCTGCGGTCCCCGAGTCTTTCTTTATGACAATGCCCGGAAAGAAATGCCGGGCGGAAATCCCATTGAGGAAAGCGCATTATTGCTCAAGCAGGGATACATCCTTGCGATTAAAGGACTCGGCGGCTTTCATTTGGCTGCGGATGCGGAAAATCATGAGGCAGTTCTCCGGCTGAGAAAAAGAAAACATCGGGAGGAAAAGCCTTTTGCGCTTATGTCTTATGATATAGCGCAGATCCGTCAATATGCCCATGTCGAACCGGAGGAAAAACAACTGCTTTTATCGCGTCAGCGTCCCATTGTGCTTTTGAGAAAAAAGCATCCCAATTCCCTCTCAGAAGCAGTTTCTCCCCGGAACAAATACTTCGGCGTGATGCTTCCCTGCACGCCCCTGCATTATGTTTTGTTGGGTCAGGGGTTCGATGTCAGAGGTCAGCGGTCGGGAAACAAACTTCTCAATTCTCAATTCTCAATTCTCAATTACTTGGTCATGACCAGCGGCAACATGAGCAATGAGCCGATTGTCATTGACAATGAAGCGGCGTTTGACCGGCTTTCGGGCATTGCTGATTATTTCCTCATTCATAACCGTGAGATATATTTGAGGAGCGATGATTCGATTGTGAGAGGGGTCAGGGGTCAGGGGGCAGGGCTGTTAAATTCTCCCTCTCCCTTGAGGGAGAGGGCCGGGGTGAGGGTGAAAGGCGAAGGTGAAAACACAGGTGTCGCATCCCCGTCGTCTCCCCTCACCCTGCCCTCTCCCCGGAGGGGAGAGGGAAGCCCTGCCTTCAAAGGGGGAGTTGCGGAAAAATCCCCCCTTGAGGGGGGCGCAGGGGGGTGTTGTCAATTCATCCGCCGTTCAAGGGGCTATGTTCCCGCGCCGATTTTCCTCAAAAAGAAAGTTCCGCACATTCTCGCATGCGGCGCAGATTTGAAAAATACAGTTTGTCTTACAAAAGAAAATCAGGCTGTTGTGAGCCAACATATCGGAGACATGGAAAATCTTGCGACCTATCAGTTTTTTGAATTGACTATCGAGCGTCTCAAGCGGCTGTTCAGGATTCATCCTGAAATTATAGCGCATGATCTGCACCCGGATTATATGACGACCCGATATGCACAGGAACAAAAGCATATACAGCAAATTCCGGTACAGCATCATCACGCGCACATCGTCAGTTGCATGGCAGAGCATCATTTAGATGAGCCGGTCATCGGGCTTTCTTTTGACGGCACGGGCTACGGCACTGACGGCAATCTCTGGGGCGGAGAAATAATGATTGCGGAAATGACTCGCTTTACACGGCTCGGACATCTTGACTACGTTCCCATGCCAGGCGGCGCAGCCGCGATAAAAGAACCATGGCGCATGGCAATTGCTTATCTTTATGAAACTTTCGGCGAAGATATTTGGAATCTTGACTTGCCGGCACTGCGGGAAACCGATGAGAAAAAGATAAAGATCATCATTGAAATGATAAACAAAAAGGTAAATTCGCCGCTGACTTCAAGTGTAGGCAGGCTTTTTGACGGCATTGCCGGAATTATCGGCATCCGAAATCAGGTCTTTTTTGAAGGACAGGCGGCGATGGAATTGGAGATGCTGGCAGATGAAAAGACAGATGCCGTGTATGATTGTGAACAAATTTCAGGAGATACATATAAAATTCCGTTTCAGCCCATTGTGCGGAGCGTGGCAGAAGATATGAAAGCAGGAGTTGCCCGCTCCGAAATCAGCGGGAAATTTCACAGAACATTGATTCGTATCTTTTCAGAATTATGTGAAATTACATCTAAAGAACACAGTTTGCATCGTGTGGCATTGAGCGGAGGCGTGTTTCAAAATTCGATACTTTTAAGCGGGTTGCTGACGTCGCTTGAAGAAAAAGGCTTTGAGGTTTTCACCAACAGCCGTGTTCCGGTCAATGACGGGGGCATTTCGCTGGGGCAGGCAATGATTGCTGTAGTTATTGCAGGCGAAAAGGTTTAACGTAATACCAATTCGCTTTCCGGAGTGCTGTCATCTTATTAAAACCGGAGCCGCCAGGCGAAATTTCAGCGATTTGCTGATGCTGACCAATTTTATAAAATTCGGTCGCTTCGCTCCGGTTTTAATAAAATGACGCACTC